>JBBQCQ010000042.1:0-11823 GCA_038318835.1 Gemmatales bacterium
TCAGTGAGTCGAGGAGTTGCATGATCGGTCGAGCTTGTGGGTCGTGGTGCTACAACTGTTTATAATACCCGACCCGGCATGAGAAGATACTGAGTTTACGGCGACTCTCACGAGTGGACTATCCGGTCATGCCGGTTGTGGCGGGCGAGCCAGTTGCCGGTGGCGAATCTGCTCGATGGCCCACGCCGCAGCTTCCCGGACGACCTCGTTCGCATCGGCCTCGGCCAGAGCCAGGGTCGGCAACGCTCTCTCGTCGCCGACGTTGCCGAGCACGATGGTGGCATTCCGCCGCATTCCGGCCCATTTCGGGCGAAACAGCGGCGTCGGCTTGAATCGCTTGCGGAACTCGGCCTCGGACATGGCTAGCAGCTCTACTGGATCGAGGGCGATCAGGTCCGCGTCGGCGGGGAAGGGGGTCGGCGACCGGCCCGCGTGGCGGTTCCAGGGGCACACGTCCTGACACACGTCGCAGCCGAACAGCCAGTTGCCGACCGCTGGGCGAAGTTCCAGCGGCATCGGGAGTTTCGATTCGATCGTGAGGTAGCTGATGCACTTTCGCGCATCGAGCGTGCCCGCACCCACGAAGGCGTCTGTCGGGCAGGCGTCGAGGCAGGCCGTGCAGGTGCCGCAATGGCTCGTGTGGGCCGGTTCGTCTGCCGGCAGTTCGAGGTTCGTGAGCAGGCTGGCGAGGAAGAAGAAACTACCCCGCTGCTTGTTCAGGAGCATCGTGTTTTTACCGAACCAACCCAGACCGGCCCGCCGTGCGAAGTCGCGCTCCAACAAGGGTGCCGAATCGGTAACACCACGGAACTCGGTGTCCGGCTCAAGGCCGCGCAGGAAACTCCCGAGGGCATTCAGTTTCTCCCAGATCAGGTCGTGGTAGTCCGGCCCGCGGGCGTAGGCCGCGATGCGGCCGAGAACCGGGTCGGGGGCGAGCGGGGCTTGCCCATACTCGAACGCGAGCATCACGACGCTCTGGACCGACGCCAGGATCGACGTCGGCGAGCGTCGAGCCTCGCGCCGCTTCGGCAGATAATCCATCTCGCCGTGGTAGCCCGCGTCCAGCCAGGCCGCGAACCGCTCGAAGCCGTCGGCCTCGTTCGCTGGGGCGACACCGAAAAGGGAAAAGCCGAGGCGCATCGCCTCGGCCTTCAGGTGGTTTTTCACTTCGGTGGGGGTCATCAGTCGAGTCGCACCTTCGCGCCGAAGTCCCGCTTGTTTTCGTTGATGAAGTACGTCGAACAGGCGGCATCGATCAGGTCGGGACTAAAGTTCACCCGCTCCATATTGTACTTCGCGATGGAGATCATCTGGTCGAGAATGTCCCGCGGCTGGCACATGCGGAACGGCCGGCCCGACGGCTTATACCACTTATCGACGAGGTAGTTCACCCCGCCCTCGTCGAACTCCACGCGGCGGCTCTTGCACACAAGCTCCCATATCTTGCGGAACTGCTCCTCGCTTGGATCTCGCACTTCGATCTTGAACTTGATCCGCCGCAGGAACGCCTCGTCGGCCAGTTGTGTCGGGTCGAGGTTGGTGCTGAAGATCAGGATTTCGTCGAAAGGCACCTCCACTTTCGTGCCCGACGTGGTGTTTAGGTAGTCGTACTTCTTCTCCAGCGGCACGATCCAGCGGTTGAGCAAGTCCATCGCCCGGACCTGCTGCCGACCAAAGTCGTCGATCATGAAGATGCCGCCGTTGGCCTTCATTTGCAGGGGAGCCTCGTAGTACTTCCCCGTCGAGTTGTACCTCAAATCGAGCATCGGCATGGTCAACTCGCCGCCTGTCACGATCGTCGGCCGACGCACCTTGATGAACCGCCGGTCGGCATCCGTCTCCTTCTTGAGGATCGTCGTTGTATTCACGTCCTCCGCCACATCGGCGACGGGCGTGTGCAGAATCGGGTCGAACACGCGAACGATCTGCCCATTTACCTCGACGGTGTGCGGCACGTAGATCGCGTCGCCCATGAGCCGCGTGATGCGCTCGGCGATGCTGGTTTTGCCGTTGCCGGGGTAGCCGAAGAAGAAGATCGACTGCGCCGAGTTGATGGCCGGGCCGATCTCGTTGAACACCTCATCGGTGATAATTAAATCCTGAAACGCCGCCCGAATGCTGCGGCGGGTAACGGTGATCTTCTTCACAGTCTGCGCTAGCACAGCCTCGACATAGTCGGTGAACGGCACGGGCAGGGGGCCGACGTAGCTCGTCTTGTCGAGTGCCTCTTGGAGGGCGGCGGAACCCTTCGGGGGCTTGATTTCGTAGATGAACCCGCCGTCGCCGGTATTCGGGCGTTGGCCCGCGATGTCGATTAGTGTCTGCTTCCGCATCGCCGTGAGCAGCGGGCCGATGACGGGATAGGGCACCGCCAGCATCTCGGCGATGTCGCTGCCGGAGATCTGCCCGCGGTTGAAGATGACCCGCAGGACCATGTCGAACAGGAACGCCGACTCCAGCCCCAGGTCTTCCCACTTGGTCGGCACCCGTGGGGAATACTTGTTCCCCGTCTGCGGGGCCGATTCCTCGTCCGTCGGCGGTGGATCGCCGAGGAGCGTGACCCCCTCGAGGCTGCCGAACTTTTCCGCGTCGGCGAGAAGTTGCTCGAAGTGCGACCTGTGGAGGCTCAGGTGTTCGATCGCCTCCTTATCGCCTTGCGCTTCTGCCTGGGTCAGGCAGTCGAGGACGGCCGGAGCGACGGCGTATTTGACGCCGTCGATGTACATGTGGTGTAGGTATTCGCCCGGTCGGACGTAACAATCGACCGTGTGCTCCGGCTGTTGGAGCATCTGCTGATAGAATTCGTTCGCGATAATGAACCGCATCACCCACCCGTGTACGGGGAAGATTTACGCTGACGCGGGAAGCATAGAACACGGTTGTCGGACTCTACGCCAGGAACAAAAAAGAAAGGCCGCCGGGTTCACTCGGCGGCCCCCTTCACCAGCACCAGAAGCTACTTCCCACCCACGACAGCCACGCGGGCCGGCGAGTTTGGCACATCCACGAGTTCGCACTTCAGGTCGGCCTTCCGCTTGGATCGATCAACGACAAGTGTGATAACGGTCGTGCCCGTTTTAACGTCGAAGATCGTTTCTGGCTTCGCCTCGATCGACTTGTCGCCGACGTAGATCGACAGCCCCTCGGCCGAATTCCACTTCAACGCGGCCGGCCCTTCGACGGTGGCCTTCAGCTCGAATCGCAGGACAGTGAGCGGGTCCGACCCGTTCCAGACGACGAAGCTGGGCAGGTCCGTCAACGGTAGCTCGCCTCCGACCCGTGCGTAGGCCGACGGCCAGGTGAACTGGTCCGCCTTCTCGACCACGGCCGTGACCCGTTCGCGTCGGAAGATGTTCGTCGCGGCCGGCGTCGGATCGAGGGACTGCCATCGTCGCACGAGGCGGGCGGGGTTCGGGGCGTACGGGCCGACCTTGCCGAGTTCTGAGAGGAAGCGGACCAGATCGACGAACTCCTGTCGCGTGAGCGAATCAACGAGGCCATCGGGCATCAGCGAGCGGGTTTGCTTCTTCGTGTCCACGTCGTCGGTCGGAATGCTCACTTCCTTGTCCTCGGCGTTGCGGAGAACAAGTTCCGTCTTCGTCTCGCGGACCTTGATGCCGGAGACGACCTTGCCGGACAGTGTGTTCACTTCGAGGGCGTGGAAGCCTTCCTTGATCGCCTTGTTCGGAATGAGCAGCGACTCGACGAGGTAGTCCGGCTGGGCACTCGCGCCGATGCTGGTCATGTCCGGGCCGACCTGCCCTCCGACGCCGGCGATGCCGTGGCACGCGAGGCACTGCATCTCCTTGCGACGATAGACCGCCTCGCCACGGGCCGCGTCGCCGATCTTGAGAACGTCGGCGACGTAGGCTTTCACCTCGTCGGCCGTCGGCTCCTTCCTGGCCGCGCCGAGGTTGCCGGCTTTCGTGAGGGCGGCAACCAGATCGGGCACGTTTTGCGACGAAGAGCGAATCGCCCGCAAACCGACTTTAGCGGCGTCCGTTGGGATCGTCTTGCCGACGAGTGCCTTCGCCAAAAGGGCCGGCCCGCCTTTTCGCGTGATGAACGCGATCAGCAGATCGTTCGGATCGTCCTTCCCGTCGGCCGTCGTGAGAATGTCCGCGGCCGCGTTGGCCGCCCCGGCCAGATCGAGGTTCGTTAACGCCTGAGCCGCCAGCAATCGCGTGCGCGTCGGCTGATCTTTCGCGAGCGACTTCGCCAACAGTTCCGAGGTCTTCGGCCCTCCGAGAGAAATCAGCCCATCAAACGCGGCCGCGCGATCGAGTCGGTCGGCCTCAGCATTCGTCGCACGCTGTTCGAGAAGCGGGCGAAACTCTTCCTGTTTCAGCAATCCCGCGAGCCGCATTGAGACGTGCGAAAGGGCCGTTTCCTTCGCCTGTGCTATGTCGAACAGGGTCGGGGACGCGATCTTCGGAAGCTTGCCGAAGTTCGGCCGGCGGAGGTTTGCTTCCAGTTGTTGCATTACCGCCAAGCGGAAGGGTTCGTCGGCGTAGCCGAGGGCGTGCTGAAGGAGTTCGTTGACCTCGCCGGGGCCGCCGATCTTGGCGACGAGCAGCCAGAGTTCCTTCCGCTTCTCGACCGGCAGTTGCTCGTCCATCGCCAGCTTGACGAGCGGGCGGATGACTTCGCGATTGCCGCTCGCGTTCATGGCAAAGGCGATGGCCCTCGCGTCGCCGCCGAAGGTGAGTTGGCCCTCTTTGAAAGCCGTAAGCCAGTACGGTTCCAGGTCGCGGACCGTCAGCCACAGGGCGTAGTCGAGGGTGGGGTCCATCGGCATCTTGAGCACGCTGAGGGCCAGCTCGACCGCGTCCGGTGTCTTCCACTCGGCCACGGCCCGCACCGCTTCCAACCGCACCTGCGGGTGTTCGTCGTGCAGGGCCTTCGTCCAGTCGCCGGGCTTGTTCAAGTTCATGAACGAGTCAGAAATGATTCGCACCGCTGCCGCCCGCACGTGCGGATTCTTCGCGTTTAACAGCGCGTTGATTGTGTCCATGTCCACATCCGCGAACGACTGCCGCACCCAGGTTGCCTCCAGGCGGGCATGCTCCGCGTCCGCCGGCAGAGTCGCGACCCACTTCACCAACTCCGGCAGCACCGCGTCCTTGCCTCGCTCCTTCAGCACGCGCTTCGCTTTCTCGCGGGTCCAACCCTCTGGGGCCTTCAGTTGCTCCAGGAGTTCCGGCACGCTCGCATCCACGAGCTTCGGCTTCTCGACCAGTGGCCGACCTTTCGCGGTGACGCGCCAGATGCGGCCGTGCGTCTTGTCGCGGCGAGGGTCGCGGAAGTCCACTTCGCCGTGCTGGATGATCGGGTTGTACCAGTCGGCAATGTAGATCGCGCCGTCCGGCCCCATCTTCACGTCGATCGGGCGGAAGGCGGGGTGGTTCGTCTTGATGACTTCCGTCATCTCCCGCGACTCATAGCTGGAGGCGGCATCGCGCAGCACGAACCGGCAGACGCGGTGGCCGCGGAAGTCGTTGGTGATGACGTTCCCCTGCCAGTCGTCCGGCAGGTGCCGGCCGCTGAGGACTTCGAGGCCGCAGTGCTTCGGGCTGCCGGGGTTCATGCCGCTCATCAGCCGGGTCGCTCCCACGGCCGTGACATAGTACGCGCCGGGAATACCGTGGTTGACGCCTTCTCCATACGCCCCGTCGGTGATGAGCGACTGGCCGTATGGGTCGAAGTGGTGGCCCCAGGTATTGACGAAGCCGCGGACGAAGACTTCGAGTTGCGACGTCTCAGGACGGAATCGCCAAATGCCGCCGCCGTTGAGCCGCTTCACGCCGTGCGGCGTTTCCAGGTGGCTGTGGATGTAGATTGACTGATTGAAGTAGAGCGACTGGTCCGGCCCCCAGCGGAAGGTGTGGACGATGTGGTGCGTGTCCTCCGTGCCGAAGCCGGA
The DNA here is from genome assembly GCA_038318835.1 of Gemmatales bacterium. GTDB lineage: Bacteria > Planctomycetota > Planctomycetia > Gemmatales > Gemmataceae > Limnoglobus. The sequence continues at coordinate 5,924 of JBBQCQ010000042.1, forward strand.
CAGCAACACGCGAGCGCGGTCGGCCTTCTGCCCCGGCTTGCTCGCGGAGAGGTGGACGAGTTCCGTGCTGTTGGCGACGTACGCGCCGCCGTCGCCCGGTTCGACGCCGGTCGGGATGAGCAGGCCATCGGCGAACACCGTGGTCTTGTCGGCCTTGCCGTCGCCGTTGGTGTCTTCGATGATGAGGATTTTGTCGTTCGCCTTCTCACCCGGCTTGATCTGCGGGTAGACCTCGCTGGACGACACCCACAGCCGGCCAGCCGGATCGAAGTTGATCTGCAACGGCTTCGCGAGCAGAGGGTCGGCCGCGAACAGCGTCACCTCGAAGCCGGGGGCAACGATGAACGACTTCCGCTCGATCTCCGGGTCCGGATCGGGCACGATGGCGTTCGCCTGCGCGAATGCGGCGAGCGGGAACAGGAAGAGGATCGTGAGCGAGGAGAGATTTCGCATGATGGTGATTGGTGTGGAGGGTGCTTACTTGGTGAGGAGGCCGCGGACTTCCTGTTCGGCTTTGTCAGCGAGCGGGTCGAACTCGACGATTTCCTTCGCGTTCTTCCCCTGCTCGTGCTTACGGAAGCCGAGCAGGTAGGTTTCGTTTTGCGGCCGCCAGCGGTAGAAGAATAGTTGATTCTTCTGCCGCACGGCCGCCCGCACGGCGTCGAACCGCTTCGGGTCTTCGCCGGCCCAAGACAGGCCGAGGGACGTGAGGAAATTCGGGGTCGTGGCCAGGTACCCGGTTTCGGTCAGGTGCATGCCGTTGTCGGTGAACTGCGGGGCCGACTCGGTCGATTCATGGGCCAAGGCGAGGTGGAACAGGTCGGCGAACCGATGCCCGCGACCCTCGGCGACTTCGCGAATCGCCTGAGTGTACAGTTCGAGCGACTTGTTCCGCTCAGTCGGGTCGGGTAGACTCTTCGACTTCTCGAAGGGCAGGGGGGAGAATAGCACGACGCGGGCCTTGCTCACGGCCAGCGAATCGAGCAGCTTCTCCAGCCCCTTCTGGAACTTCGCGAGGCCGGCTTGCCCCTCGAACGCCTCGTTGGTCCCGTAGCTGACGAAGATCACGGTCGGCTTCAGTTCCAGCGTCAAGCTGACGAGCCGGTCGTACCCCTGCTTCGGCGTGTCGAAGCCGGCACGGGCCTCGCCGAACACGGTGTCGCCCGACCAGCCGAGGTTGCGGAACGAGATGCCGCGATCGGGGAACTTGGCGAGCAGGGCCGTTTCCCAGTAGCCGTACCGCTGTTCCCGCTCGACGAGCGTGTTGCCGATCCAGACGACGCGGTCGCCGTCCTTCAGTTCAAACGGCGGCGGGGCGGCGGGGGCCAGAGCGAGCAGGGAGAGTGCGAAAAACAAGGATCACTCCTCACTTGAAGGTTCAGACAGTGACTTCGACGCCATCACGTGCCGATTTCGCGAGGGCGTCCATCACGCGGGCGGTCTTGATCGCTTCGTCCGGGTTCGGATACACGTCGCGTTTCTCGGCCACGGCTGCGGCGAAGTCGTCGAGCATGTGGACCATCTGATTCTGGCCTGGCGTTTCGACCACTTCAATGGTGTCGCCGAAGTCGCCTTTCTGCCGGAGAATCTCGAACGCGGCCTTTTCGTCGGGAATCCAGAGGTTCGGGATATGAATGCACCCGGTCGTGCCGACGATTTCGACCCACGTACGCAGCGGGTGGACAAAGCCGCAGTCGAAGTTCGCGGTGCGGCCGTCGGCGAACGTCATCACGCCGCTCATCGCCACATCCACGTCGTTGACGTAGGTCGCGGTCGCCCACACTTTCACCGGCTCGGCCCGCATCCACCAGCGAATGGCGTAGGTCGTGTAGCAGCCCACGTCGAGCAAGCTGCCGCCGCCAGCTTCGGGTTGCAGGCGGATGTTCGACGTTGGCAGGCCGTCCATGTTGAAGGTGAACGCCGCGTTCACCTTCCGTACCTCGCCGATGGAGCCGGCGTCGAGGACTTGCCGCAGTTTGTGCGTCCGCGGGTGGTGCGGCCACATAAAGCCGTCCATGAGCCGCACGCCCTTCGAGCGGCAGTACGCAACGAGCTTTTCGGCCTCGGCCGCCTTCACCGTCAACGGTTTTTCACACAGGACGTGCTTGCCGTGATCGGCGGCGGCGCGCGTCCATTCGTCGTGCATATGGTTCGGCAGGGGAATGTAAACTGCGTCGATAGCCGTGTCTTTTAGCAAGTCGAGGTAGTTGCCGTGCGCGACCGGGATGCCGTCGCGGGTCGCGGCCGCCTTCGCCTTCTCCATCGACCGGCTCGCGATGGCCCGCAGATCGACCGACTTCGCGGCCTTGAACGCGGGAAGCAGCCGTTGATTGATCTTCGCATCGCCGAGGATGCCCCAGCGGAGTTTGGCGTGCGTCATGTCGCGACCTGGGAGGGTATCAAAGTCATTGTAGTCTAGTGGAATCGCCCCGCGTGGGAACCCGACCTACTCAGACAGACGCTGGCCGCTTTCGTGCGTACCATCTGGGTATGTTGCGCGAACTGGCCGTTCAAAATCTCGCCGTCATTGAAGACGTGCGCGTCGAACTTCACCCCGGCTTCTGCGCGTGGACGGGCGAAACCGGGGCGGGTAAATCGTTGCTCCTGGGGGCGCTCGGCCTGTTGCTCGGCGAGCGCGGCTCGGCCGACTTGATTCGCAGCGGAGCGGACGAACTCCGCGTCACCGGCCGCTTCGACTTCGTCCGACCGGAACAGAAGGCCGCGGCCGAAGCGATCCTGAACGACACGCTCCCGGAAAACGAACTCATCGTCACCCGCCGCCTCAGTCGGTCGGGCCGGAGTGTGGCCCTCCTGAACGAAGTGCCGGTGGCCGTCACCACGCTCAAGAAACTCGGCGAACTCCTCGTCGATGTTCACGGCCAGCGGGAGAGTTATTCGCTGCTTCAGCCCGCTTATCAGTTGGAAGTGCTCGACGCCTTCGGCAAGCTCACGCCGCTCCGTGAGAAGTACGCCGTCGTCGCCCATAAACTCAGGCAGTTGCGCTCGCGGCACCGCGAACTTTCGACGGCTCGCCAGAACCGGCAGCGGGAATTGTCGTTGCTGCGATTCGAGCGCGAAGAACTCGACACGGCCAACCTCAAGGCCGGCGAGTTCACCGAACTTCAAAAGGAGCGAGAGAAGCTCATCCACGCGCAATCGCTGTCCGGCTTCACCGCGAACGCCGCCGCCCGCCTGTACGACGACGACGGATCGGTGGTTGAAACGCTCGGCCGGCTGCTCAAGGACGCTCAGCAATGGGCGAAGTACGACGACGATTTGCTGGCGGTGGCGAAGCGACTCGAAGCCCTGAAGCCGGAGTTGCAGGACATCGCCGACACCTGCCGCGACCTGAGCGAAACGTTCGAGGCCGACCCACAACGGCTCGACGAGATCGAACGCCGCATTCAGATGCTCAAGAAGCTCGAAGCGAAGTACGGCCGGTCGGTCGAGGACTTGGTCGCCTACCGCGAATCGCTCGATCAGCAGGAAGTGAAGTTGCAGCGGCAAGAGGATGACCTGTCGGCCGTGGAAGCCGAACTACAGCCGCACTTCACCGAGTTGAAGGCCGTCGGGGAAAAGCTGAGTGCCCAACGTGCCAAGGTGTCGAAGAAACTCGCGGCCGAGACACTGACGCATCTCGCCGACTTGCAGATGGGCAAGGCGAAGCTCGATGTGGTCCTGCAAGTGACCCCGATCGGCGACGATCCGTTGGCCGTCGAGATTCCCGCGTTCGGCTTCGACCACCTGGAAATCATGCTGACGGCGAACCCCGGCGAGCCCGCCCGCCCGCTGCGGAAGGTCGCGTCGGGCGGAGAACTTTCACGCACGATGCTGGCTCTGAAGACGGTGCTGGCCGCCCACGACCCGGTGCGAACACTGGTGGTCTTCGATGAGATCGACGCCAACGTCGGCGGCCGCCTCGGCGATGTGCTCGGCCAGAAACTCTCCGCCCTCGGCGAGACGCACCAAGTGTTATGCGTGACGCACTTGCCGCAGGTCGCGAGTTACGCCGCCGCCCACTGGACGATCCGCAAACAAAGCACCGGCAAGCGGACCGCGACAACGATCACCGCGCTCACATCTCAGGAAGGACGAGTGGAAGAACTGGCAATGATGCTCCGCGGCGAATCGCGTTCGGAAACGACCCGGAAGGAAGCGGCCGAGATGCTGAAGACGGCGGGAAGATAGTTTTGGCTGCAAATAGACGCGGATCAACGCAAATAAAAAACGAAAACCGATTCACCGCAGAGGGAACGAGAGGGCACGCGAGGAAAACCGAGGAGAGTTTCAAAAACTGGATTCTGAACTCTCTTCTCTGCTTTTTCTCATGTGCCCTCTCGTGTCCCCTTCGGTGCATCCGTTTTTATCTACGTTTCTCTGCGTCCATCTGCGGCAATAAATTCTTTCCATCACCCCACGAACACGCCGCCCTGATAGTTCGGGGGGAAGGCCATGAAGCTGCGTTCGAGGCCACCGAAGCGGTTCAGCACTCGCACCTGCGACGTGCCGGCCCCGCCGCCGACGATCAACTCGGCCTTGCCGTCGCCGTTCAGGTCGCGGAGCGATACCGGCACGCCGCCCGGTTGCGTACTCGTGTAGCCGAACGATTGCAGCAACTTCGTAGCCGGGCGGTCGCCCTTGTAGACCGTGACCATGGCGCGAGTGCCGACCACTCGGCCGACCGCGATGTCGGCTTTGCCGTCGCCGTCCAGGTCCGCGGCCGACACGAACACCCCGCCACGGTCGGTCACTCCGCCAACGCTGATGGTCGAGAGCTTCGAGCGGTAAGCCGAGCCCGGCGTATCGCCCCACGCAGCGGTCGTGGTGTAGACGTTGACGACAGCCGCCCCGCCCACACCGGGGGCCGCGATCATGTCGGCGATACGGTCGCCGTTCACGTCGCCGAGCGCCACGCGAACGCCGCCGGTGAAGGCCGTGCCGAACGGTTGCAGTTGGGCGACCGCGATCGGGTTGGCTTGCAGCACATCCTGCCCGCGGAAAATCGACAGCGTCGAGCCGCGGTTCGCCCCGACGACGAGGTCGAGGCGGCCATCGCCGGTCACGTCGCCGAGAGCGACGAACGAACCCGCGTTCGCACCCGGCTGGGCTTCAAAGTCGGCGATAACGTTCAGCGTCGCGCCGTCGTACACCATCACACGGGAACTGTCGTTCAGGGCGGCGGTCACGACATCGTCGATACCGTCGCCGGTCAGGTCGCCGGTCGCCACACTGACGCCGCCGGTGTAGGCCACGCCAAACGGTTGCACGGTCGTGAGCAGGGCGTTTGTGCCGCTCTCGTAGACGTTCACCTGGGCGGTTTGACCTGCCCCAGAGGCGACGGCAAAGCGATGCGGGTGGGCGGCCGGCACGTCCCGGCGGTCGAGGGCTTCGAGATTCAAACGAGGGGAGTTGGCGAGAACCATAAGGCACCTCCGAAATCGCGTCCTGCGGCGGCTGCACTGGCAGCCGTTCGGGGCAGATGATGCTGGTGCCGTCGAAACGCGCCACCTTCCCCGGCTTGCGCGAGATTCTCGGATCGCCCCCTCCAAAATTCCTTCTCGCTTCGTATGGTAATGAGACGGTGGCGGAAACGATCTCCGCCGCACAACATTTGGAGAGCGAAAAATGGGCAATCCTGCAGGCATGAGGCGCAAGAAGAGCGAGAAGCGCCGGGCCAAGTTCGAGAAGCGTCTCGGGGCGATGGCGTACATACCGAAAGACATTCAGGAACAGATCAAGAAAATGGAAATCAAGAAGTAACGCCCAATAGTGTTCGGCACGGTATTTGTGTTTGGTGCGAAGTGGTCGTGCTTCCGTCTCGGATGCTGTCGGAGCGTGTCGTTGGCCTCGTCCCAGTCAGGAAGTCCGCCGGAATCGACGTGGGTGGCGTTCGGCACCGC
>JBBQCQ010000043.1:0-11742 GCA_038318835.1 Gemmatales bacterium
ATCAGAGACACGTCGCGCTTACGCCGCGACGCTCGCCGTTGTTTTAGTTCGCGCTCGGCTGCGGGTACTCGACCGCGGTTCCGGGCTTCACGGCCACGTCGGCCGGGGTCAGCTTCTTCTCGGTTCGCGATCGCCGCCAGGCACTGTAGGCGATCAGGCCAATGATGAACGGGAACGGCAACGCGAGCAGGCCCATCGCCCGCATCGTCGGCCGATAGTGGCCGCTGGTGCTATCGTAGGCGAAGCAGAGCATCGCTAGTCGTTGCACCGCCGTGCCGAGTTTCCCGTCGGCAGCCGTCTGGAGGGCCTGACGGATATCCTCGGCCGTCCAGCCGTTCTCGGCTGGCAGTTCCGGGGACCTCTTCAGCCCTTGCAGCACCGTACTCAGGGTGCCCTCCGGGGCGACGACGAACAGCGCACTTGCGTGAACGAAGTCCCGGGTCTTCCGCACGACTTTTTCCAGTCGCATCCGGTCGCTAGCAGCTTCATCAAGCGCCGCCTGATTGTCGGCCGCGTAACGGAAGCCGACCGCGTCGGCGAGTGCGAGAATCTTTTCGCGGGCGGCGATCACGTCGGTCCCCTGCCCCTGATTGGCCGTCAGGAACCAGAAGCCGGGTTCGTCCGGTGACCGCTTATCGAGTTCCGCCAGGTACGATTCGCGCATCTTCCGCGAGAAGGTCGGAGCCTCCTTCGGGTCGATGCTAACGCGCACCAACTGAAAGTCTTTGCCGGCCACCAACCCCAACCGGGCGAGCGAACGCAGGGCAGCGATGGTGTCGTTCAACAGTTCGTTGCACAGCTTCGGGCACGACGAGTACGCGAGGATCAAGAGTGTCGGCTTGCCGCCCATCGCGTCTTTCAGCGTGATCGGCTTGCCGTCGTGGTCGTAATACGTTTCATCCAGCGGTAACATCGCGCCGAGTTTCGGCTCGATCTTGGCTTGCCCCGGCAGGTCCGGGTCGCGAATCACCATCGGGGCCTTGCCGTAGCTCATCTGGGCGTTCGCCGGCAGTGCCGCAAGGGCGGCGGCCGACAGTCCGAACAGGAGTAGCAGTGCGATCCGCATTAGTGTTTCGGGTCCTCTTTCTTGTCGGCCGGCTTCGGCGCGGGTTCCTTGGGTGTGACCAGAGCCGCAACGGCCTGGCCACCGTTGGACAGTTTCGGGGCCACGCCGTAGCTCGTGTTCGGCGATCCCTTCTTCGCGGGCACCTTCACCAATTTCATCGCCTCGGCGATGGGAATGCGGGCCACGCTCTTCTTGTCGTTGACGAACTCGTACACCACCAGCAATCGCTTCCCTGTAATCGGGTCGGTGTAGCGATCTGGGTAGAGGTCTTGCGGCGTGACCAGTTGAATGTGGTCCTTGTCGGTGGCCTGGAACGACCGCACGTAGGCCGGATCGGGCTTATCCTGGCCGGGCCGCAGGGCGTCGATGTTCCGCAAGCCTTCTAACCGCGGTTCCTTGACCTCGGCCAACGGGTTTGTCGAGCTAATCGTGGCGATCCGGTCGTTGTAGAACTTCGTAGCCTCGTCCGCGGCCTGTTGGTTTTGCACCACGTCCTTGCTCGTATCGAGCTTGCCAAACTCGAAGTGACTGAACAAGGCTGTGACGACCACATACGCGATGCCGGCCATGATGATGACCAGGATCGGCACAAAGATAATCCCCTTCGTATCGAAGCGGTCCGGCTCGTGCCCGGCTTTCAAACTTTCGGGTTTCGCGCCTGGCTGATCCACATCGTGGTCGTGGGAACTCGGCGGCGCGGACGCCCCCGTCATCGCTTCGTAAATCCGTGCCCATCGATCAGTACCGCTCGTCGGTTCGCTCATGTTACGCCCTCCCACTATCCGCCTCGTGTCGTCAGTGTTCCCGGTATCCCGCGCTCCGCTCCGCAAAGCCTTCGCGTCGCCGCTATACGTCTTGGTTCCTGATCCCTGACACCTGCTTAGTGGTGTCCCCAGTTCGCCATGAACGCGGTGTCTTTCTTCGGCAGCAGGTTTGCCTTTCGCAGTTGGCTCAGGAACGCCAGTCCCCAGATGCCGCCGACCATCGCGATGGCGGCCACGGCCATCGGCACATGGAAGAACTGCGTATCGGCAGCGTGCGGCACGCACGGCACGATCCACCAGATGATGTCCAGGGCACAGATCGACAGCAACATCCCGGACATCCATTGCATCGACCGCGGGTTCGTCTTCACCTCGCGGAACAGGAAGATCACGAACGGGAAGAGCCAGTGGACAAGCATCAGGGCGTAGGCCGCGAACTCCCACCCGCCGTTGATCCGCTTGCGATAGTAGCCGATTTCTTCGGGCAGGTTCCCGGCCCAGATTAGCATGAACTGGCCGAACGAGGCATACGCCCAGATCATGGTGAAGCCGAACATCAGGCTGCCCAGGTCAATGCGAAACTTATCCTTGATAATCGTCAGCACCGTCGGGTTCTCGCCGGTGAGGAAGTACAGCACGAACGCACAAAACGCCATTGTGATGAGGAAGCAGTCCATCGCCACGATGACCGGGAACATGCTCGACGCCCACGCCGGCTCGACCGACATGATCCAGTCGGTGACGCCCACCGTGAACAACAACGCCCAGATCAAGATACCCGGCCCGGCCAGCCCTTTGAGCTTACCCTTGTAGACTGCGTTCCCCTCGTCTTCGGCGGCCGGTGCCCACTTCCGCATGGTGCGAATGAGCAGGCCGAACGCGCCGAAGATGATCCCGGCCCGCAGTAGGAAGAACAGGCCGTTAAGGTACATCCCCTGACGGTGGGCCACCTCGCGTTCGACAACCGGGTCGCCATCGGGTTGCCCGACTGGGGCGAACTCCTTGGCGTATTCCTTTGCTTCGACCGCCCACCAGAACGACGAGTTGTGCCCCATGAACACGCTGACGGCCAGCGGCAGGAACAGCACGAGCATCAGCGGCCACGTCCGCATGGCGGCCTGGAACGGCCGACGCAAGACCAACGCCCAGCTTGCAGTCGTCAGGTAGCCGATGAGCGAGAGCGTCATCGCGCCGATGGGCACAAGCACCCAGAACACGAAACCCGTTTGGTACGTCAGGAACAAGTCCTTCACGCCACCGTGATCGACGTTGATCGAGGCGTTCGCGATGCCCAGCGCCAGGAACGCGATCGTCCCGAACGCGGCGGCCAGGAAGGCGACGCGGCGCAGCGGGGCGAAGTTCGCCTCGATGGTCGGGGCGATATAGCTCGAATCGTCGTGGTGGTGCTCGCTCACGGGTCGCCTCGATTAATGCTTGGGTCCGTCGTCCTTCTTCGCGTCCGCCTTCAACTTCCCACCCGTTTCCAGTTGGTGCTTCGCGTCGGTACTCAGGGCACTCACGTCGGCCCCCTGGCTCAGTTGCAGTGCCCTGATGTAGGCCACGATCCGCCAGCGGTCTTCCACTGGGATCTGCGAAGCATAATCGCCCATGCCGCCGTAGCCCCAGGTAATGACCTGGTAGATGTACCCGAGGGGCACGTCGGTCAGCGGCACCTTCACACCGTAGCGGAAGAAGCCGCGGGAGTAGCCTTGCTTCAGTTCGGTCGAGGGTTGGCCGGTTGTGGACCAGTCGAATGCCTTGTCTTCCGGGTCCTTGTGGTAGCTCGGCGGGCGAAGGTAGCCTCGCTCGACGATCTTGCCCCAGCCGTTGCCGGCCGCTCCGTGGCAGAGGGCACAGAACACATTGTACCGCTGCTGACCGCGGGCCATGTCGCTGGCGGTCATCTCGAACGGAAGTTCGTCGACGAAGTTCGCCACGTCGGTCGGCGTGCCGGCGGTCGGCGCCAAGTCGCCAGTCGGATCGACGGCTTTCTTCCACTCTGGGTTGACCTTCGGAGCCTTCCCTTGCGGAGTCAACCACGCGAGCATCGGGTCATCGGCCGAGCGCTGGCCACGGAAGACAAGGCTCGGGCTGATCGGCCGGGCCGACTGATTGTTCGGGAAGACCCCGTGCCGGTCCTCGTCATACGGCCGCGGCGACGGCTGCGTGGCCATCTTCTGCTGACAACCGGTCAGCAACCCACAGGCGAGAACCAACACACCCGCGAGTTTATTTTTGAACTTTGAACTTTGAACTTTGAATTCGGTCTTCATGCCGGCACCTCCTCGACGTTCTTCACGTCGGCCAAACCGTGCAGGAAGTCTTTCGTCGTCGTGAGGCTGAACCGCGGATCGGCGGATTCAATCGCCAGGAAGAACCCGTCCTTCGTGGCGCGGGCGAAGCTCGGCACGTTGAACAGCGGATGGTACGGCATCGGTAGTCCGCACAAAGCGAGCAAGCCGACCACGCCACTGACCGACGCCGTGAGTACCAGCAGTTCCCACGTGATCGGGATGAACATCGACCACGAGAAGTACGGCTTGCCGGCGATGTTGAGCGGGTAATCGACCCAGCTCACCCACGTCAGCATCAGGAAGCCCATCGTGGCCCCGACGAGGCCGCCGATGAACATCACGGCCCCGATCTCGGATCGCGGGAAGCCGAGTTCGTCGGCGACTTCGCCGATCGGATACGGGCTGTACCCGTCCATCTTCGTGTAGCCGGTCTCGCGGGCGCGACGGGTGGCCGCGATGAGCGCGTCCGCCGTGTCGAACTCGGCCAGCAGGCCCCACGTTTCCGGAGTGTTGGGTGCGCTCACTTGGCGTTCTCCATGACGGCGTGCCCGTCGCGACCGCCTGCACTCCGCGGCAGCAGCTCGCGCATTTCCGTGATCGATAGCATCGGCAGGAATCGCATGAACAGAGCAAATAGCGTCAGGAACAGGCCGAGCGACCCGAACATGATCGCGTAGTCCCAGATCGTAGGGGCGTACCGGCCCCAGCTACTCGGCAGATGGTCCCGCGACAGCGTGACGATAATCACATATCGCTCGAACCACATCCCGATGTGAACCGATCCGGCCACAAGGAACAGCAGCATTTCGTTGGTGCGGAACTTCTTCATCCAGCACAACTGTGGGATGATCGTATTCGTCAGAATCAAGAGCCAGTACGACCACCCGTAGGGGCCGAACATCCGCTGGAGCGTCGTATCCCATTCGTAAGTGCTCTGACTGTACCAGGCCATCCATACTTCGCTGAAATACCCGTAGCTCACGATCAGCCCGGTGCCGAGCATGATCTTCGCGCACACGTCGAGGTGCGTCGTCGTAATGAGGTCCTTCATGCCGTACCAGTGGCGGATCGGAATCGCCAGCCAGATCACCATCGCGAACCCGGCGAAGATGGCCCCCGCCACGAAGAACGGCGGGAAGATCGTCGCGTGCCACAGCGGAACGATGGACACGGCGAAGTCGAACGACACGATGGTGTGTACGCTAAACACCAGTGGCGTGCCGAGGCCGGCGAGCAAAAGATACAGCTTCTCGTAGCGACGCCAGTGCATCGCACTGCCCCGCCAACCCATCGCGAGCATGCCGTAGACCATCTGCTGAATGCGAGACTTCGCCGCATCACGGAGGTACGCAAAGTCGGGGATGAGGCCAATGTACCAGAACAACAGCGACACGCTGAAATACGTGGACACCGCGAAGGCGTCCCAGGTCAGCGGGCTGCGGAACTGCGGCCAGGCAGCAATATTGTTCGGGAACGGGAACAGCCAGTACGCCAGCCACGGCCGGCCCATGTGAATGAGCGGGAAGATACCGGCACACATGACCGCGAACAGCGTCATCGACTCGGCGAACCGGTTGAGCGAGGTTCGCCACTTCTGGTGCATCAGCAGCAGAATGGCCGAGATGAGCGTGCCGGCGTGACCGATGCCGATCCACCACACGAAGTTGACGATGGCCACGCCCCAGAAGACCGGAGAGTTGATGCCCCACACACCGACGCCCATGTAGAACAGCCACGCGAGGCCGATCACCAGGGCTTGCAGCAGCGTGAAGCCCGCCAGGAACATGATCCACCAGCCCTTGGGCGTGGGGACTTCTCCCAGGCAGACGTTGCCGATCTTCTCGCCAATCGTGACGAGGTTTTGCTTCCCGCCGATGAGTCGCTCATCGTCGGTGAAGTATTCCGGCTCGGCTTGGACGCCGACGGTAGACGGTGCGGAAACCGTTGCCATTAACCGTGCCCTCCCTTGCTGGCTTCGCCGGCCAGCTTCGGATTCGGGTTCTTAATCGCGGCGAGGTAGCTCGTCCGCGGCATCGTGTTCAACTCGGCCAACAAACCGTAGTGCGTTGGCTCCAACTTCCAACGTGAGACTTCGCTGAATGGCAGGTGCTTTCCGATCTTCTCCCACTTCCCGTCGGCCGTCTTCGTCACCGGGACGTACTGGTCGTAGTTTAGATCGCCGAAGCTGATCGCCTGTGATGGGCATGCCGCCTGACACGCCGTCTTGATCTCGCCCTCGGCGATGAGCGGCCGGATACCCATCGGCGTCTCGACCTTCTGGCGGTTCGGATGATCGTGTTCGCGTTCCGCCTCGATCTCGGCCAGCCGAATCCGCTGCATACAGTAGTTGCACTTCTCCATCACGCCGCGGGTCCGCACCGTGACTTCGGGGTTGTTCACCAGTTGCAGCGTGTTCGACTTGTCGTAGTTGGCGTACTGGATGAAGTTGAACCGCCGCGTTTTGTACGGGCAGTTGTTCGCACAGTATCGCGTGCCAACACAGCGGTTGTAGGTCATCTCGTTGATGCCGTCGGCACTGTGCGAGGTCGCGGCCACCGGGCACACCAGTTCGCACGGGGCCTTCTCGCACTGCACGCACGCCACCGGCTGGAAGTGCGTGGTCACCTCGGCGTTGTGCGTCCGCAGGTGTTCGGCCCGCTCCTTCGCGTCCACCCGCTTCGTGCCGCCCAGTTCTTCCGGCACGCTGAAGTAGCGGTCGATGCGAATCCAGTGCATGATCCGGCCGCGGGTGACTTCACCCTTGCCGATGACCGGAATGTTGTTCTCGGCCACGCACGCCACGACGCACGCGCTGCACCCGGTACACGCCCCCAGATCGATGGCCATCCCCCACCGCCGGTAGAGCTTGTTGTCCGCGTGGTCGCGGATCAGCGTCAGCGGCAGCAGACGCTTGTCGTGGATATGCTCGCCGTGGTGGCCCTCTTCGCCCTCGTCCTCGTCGCTGTGCTGGCGGACGTTGTTCTTGTAGCCCTTCTTGTAGAACTCTTGCGGGTGATCCTTGCTCGCCAGCCATTCCCGCTCGTCCACCGAGCCGGGGAGCAGCTTCCGCATCAGGTCTTTCTCGGCCGCGGACGATGGCGGGTTGTCCGCGAAGCTGAAGGCGACCGGGTATTCCTTGTGCGTGTGGTCGCCGTGCGGTATGTCTTTCCGCTCCTCGCGGGCCTGCACGTTCGTGCCGTGACGGGCCGGACGGCGGCCTTCCATCGCGTGCTGCCCTTGCGTGCAAGCGAGGGTGTACTTCTCGTGCGTGCGCTCGGCCGAACCGGGCTGCGGGAGGATGCCGCCGATGGTCCAGAGGTTGGCCGTGGTGCGGAGCGGATAGACGTTGAACCCGGCCCCCTTCCCGACTTCGCCGACCTTGTCGCGGCCGTAGCCGAAGAACAGGGCGATGGTGTCGTCAGCCTGGCCCGGTTGCACCCACACCGGCACGCGCACCTTGCGGTCGCCGACGGTGATCTCGATCTTGTCGACTTCGCTGTTCCCGTGTTCGCCGGCGGTCCACTTGAAGCTGATTTCGCACTTCAGCCGCTCGGCCGTGGCCGGGCTGACGAGGGCGGCGTTATCCCAGCAGATGAGCGTGACCGGCTTCGGCATCTCTTGCAGCCAGCCATTGTTGGCGAAGCGGCCGTCGTACACCGTCGGGTCGGCCCGGAACGTTAGTTCGATGTCGCCGGCCTTCGTGGCCGGGGCCGGCGACTTCTGCGTCGCCTCGGAGAGTTTCGCTTCGCCGGGGGCGGCGACAGCGGTCGCGGCCGTGCCGTCCACCACGCCGCGTTCCAGGCTCTTGTGCCACCATTCGCCGAAGTCGCCGGTCAGCTTCTTTTCGGTGAAGTATTTCTGCCACACGTCGCGAATCAAGCCTTCCGCCGCACCCGGCTTATCGAGCATCGCGCCGAGCAGTTCCAGCACCGACTTGCCGTTCGACAGCGTCAAGAGCGGCTGTTGAATCGTGGCAGTGCCGTCGAAGGCGCGGGCGTCGCCCCATGATTCCAGGTCGTGGGCCGCGTTGACGTGCCAGGTAGTCTTCGTCGCGGTTTCGTCGGGGTACAGGCCGAGGTGCAGACTCGTCGTCACCTTTTGCAGGGCGGCGGCGAAGTCCAGGTCGGCCGGGGCCGTGAACACCGGGTTGGAACCGAGGATGAGTAAGGCATCGACCTTGCCCGCGTTCATTTCGGCGACGAGTGTCTTCAAGGATTCAGTGGCGTTGGCCGTCGCGTCGGCGTCCGGTCCGGTCAGGCCGGCTTGCACCGGTTCGACGAACCGCACGAGGCCGTTCTTCACCGCCCCGATCTTGTCGTTGATGGCATGGGCGAGGTTGTGGGCCGCCACCGAGAGCGTATCGCCGACGACCAGCACGCCCTTCTTGCTCGCGTCCTTCAGGTCTTCGGCGACAACCTTCGCCCATTGCTTCGCCCGGTCTGGCAATGGGCCGGCCGCGGGGGCACCGGCCACGCCGAGTTCCTTCGCCAGTTCGCGGACGAACGATTCGATCTCGCTCGGCTTCAACGGTAGACGATGATCGGCGAGACCGCCGAGACCGCTGAGCGACGACTCGATGGCGTAGATGCGGCTGAGTTGGCCCATCGGCACGCCGTCGCCGTCGTTTTTGTTGGCGTGAACGCGAACCTTGCGGCGGTGCATAAGGTCATGCTGATACCGCACCGCTGCACACCCCGTTCCTTCCAGGACATCGCTACCGTCCACGCTCACGACCGTGTCGGCCTTGTCGAAGGCGAAGATCGGCGTCAGGTAGCGGCCGTAGGTTTCCTTTAACCCGCGAAGGGCGTTCTCGCGGCTGTTCGCCTCGCACTGCACCCACTTCATGGCCGGCAGCTTCGCCTTCAGTTCGACGAGCATGTTCGCGTAGGTCGAACCGGCGGCGACGGTTTCCGTCAGGATGCGAAGGCCGGCCCCCTGCTTCGGCACCTGGGCCGAGACGATGGCCGTCAGGGCGTTGCGGGCCTTCTCCCACGTCGTCGGGCTGCCCTTCTCGGTCACACTCTTGGAGCGATCCGGGTCGTAGACTTCCAGCAAAGTCGCCTGGGCGAAGATGTCCGTCGCGCCGAGGCTGCCGGGGTGCGAGGGGTTGCCCTCGATCTTGATCGGCCGGCCTTCGTGGCACTTCACCAGCACACCGATGGCCATACCGGCGAGCGTGACGGCCGTTGGGAAGAACTGCGGCACGCCGGGAATAAGGTTTTCAGGCTTATTGACGTAAGGAATAATCTTCTTCTGCGAAGCTGGCTTGAGCGACGGATTACAACCGACGGCCGCGGCCAGGGCGACCGACGCCCCGGACAGCGTGAGGAACCGGCGGCGGGTGACGGGATCGAGCCATTCCGCGGCATCTTCCGGGAACTCGTCCTTCATCATCCGCTGGAATTCCGGCGAGCCGAGCATCTGTTCCATCGAATGGAACTGCTCGCCGGCCCCTCCGGTCGATTCCGCGTTCGTGTCAAAGTCGAGAGCCATCTTTCCCTCTCCAGTTCGGAGTGCGGAACGCGAGGTTCGGAGTGAAATACCAAAACTCAGAGTCCGGGCGGTTTTCACTCGGCGTTCCGCACTCCAAACTCCGCACTACTTATCTGTGGCAGATGCTGCAAGATACTAGCGTTTTCGCGTCCCGCACCATGTACTTGTCCTTCAACTCGCGACCAAGCTCGCTCTGCGTGCCGGTGCCATGGGCGGGACCATATTCGTGGCCGTCGGTGTCCACCGTGCCGTCCTCGGGCTTCCACGCCAGGTTATAAATCTCCGACTTCGGCCGCAAATTCTTCTCGGGGTGGCGGTGACAATCCAGGCACCACTCCATGAGCAGCGTTTTCGTCTGACGGACCAGCGGCATCTGATCGATTCGTTCGTGGCACGAGTAGCAGCTCACGCCCTTGCCGACGTGGATGCTGTGATTGAAGTACGTGTAGTTCGGCACGTTGTGGACTTTCGTCCAGACGATTGGCGTATCGATTGCGTAGCTTTTCCGCAACGGTTCGAGGATGTCGGCCCCGTTCCACACCTGCTGGTGGCAGTTCATACACGTCTTCGTCGGCGGGATGCCCGCGTAGGCGGACGATTCCACCGACGTGTGGCAGTATCGGCAATCGATGCCGAGTTCGCTGACGTGGTGCAGGTGGCTGAACGGAATCGGCTGATCGACGATCTCGTTACGGCCAGTGGTGTAGTCGGACCGGAAGAACGCGGCCAGCGTCACGCCCGCAGTGGCAGCGAGAACCGGGATCGAGAGGAGCATGATCCGCGAGATCGGGTTCATGCTCTTGGGAAAGACTTGGGGCATCGACTGCCTCCGGATAATGAACTCAGACGAATGACACCAACCACGGCCCACGAGTTACGGCCAGATCGGCGAGTAGCCTTCGAAGTAATACTGCATCACGCGGTAGCTCGTGTACGCTCCCGCCACGGCCAGCCCGCCCAGCACCTGTCCGATGGTGGCGAGGCTATCCTTCTGGGTATTGGCCCGCCAGCCCCGCAGATTCGCGACGGTGCCGAGGGCCAGAGCAATTAGGCCGACCCACATGCCGAAGGGATACCACCAGAAGGTCAGCGACCCCCAGAGGCCCAGAGAAAACGAGGCCGTGGCAATGCCGCGACGGGTCGTATTCAGCACCGAGGTTTCGTTCGGCTCCGCCGGCTCGACAGTCGCCGGGGAGGGCACATCGCTCGTCATGCCGAATGTCCTTCTGGCGGGAACTCACGGGACCTGGGTCTGCGTACTGACGCAATGTAGCAACCGCGTCCGCAAGTGTCAGCCAACTGTTCCACGAGAAATTTGGTTTCCCAGAAGTGAGACAAGCGGCCGTGTCGTGTCTCATACCTGAGACCACGGCCCAGACCCCGCGTGGTGAGCGAAAAGTGCGGATTTCGATTTTCCACGATCCGATTCAGTCGGTCTCGGCAAGAGTTTCGCCGAGCATTTCACAAAATTTTCACTCGAATCACGCAGAAACGTGCGGGTTTGGGAAATGTTCTTGCCGAGTTTGTAGAACATGGGTAGAGTGCAATCGTCGATTAGTTCTTTTCTCTCTTATTCTTCTGTCTCAGGAGCCTGTCTCATGAAGTCCTCTCTCTCCCGTCGGTCGGCGTTCACGCTGATCGAACTGCTGGTCGTGATCGCGATCATCGCGATTCTGATCGGCCTGCTGCTGCCCGCCGTGCAGAAGGTCCGCGAAGCGGCCGCACGCGTGAAGTGCACCAACAACCTGAAGCAAATCGGCATCGCGTTGCACGCCTACCACGACGTGTCCAACAAGTTCCCAGTCGGCATGCTCAACGACGACAACGCTGACTGGGGCTGGGGTGCTTACATCCTACCTTACATGGAACAAGCTCCGCTGTTCAATGCCCTCACGGCCTCCGGTGACCAAAATCGTATGTGGCTCCCGCCGAACGGTGGTGGTGGTAGCAACTCCCCGATTGGTGGTGGGATTGGTGGGACGAACATCGACACAATCGCCAACGCCTCAGCCGCTGGCCGCAGTCGGGTGAACAACGCCATCCTCACGGGTGTCGGGGGCACGCCAGCTGCTTTCGCGATCATCTCGACGTACGTCTGCCCGAGCGACATCTTGCCAGCCCAAAA
>JBBQCQ010000044.1:0-11591 GCA_038318835.1 Gemmatales bacterium
GACGGCAATCCGCAACTCGACCTCGACACGCTCGCCGCGGCGGCCGGTGGGCTGGTTCAAGCCGCCCTGGAACCGCTCGATGAAGCCGCGGGCGAAGGCGGAATGCCAGCGGGAGTGATCGTCTCCGCGGGCCGCCTGGCGAATGGCACACGGCCGGGGGCGAACGCGACGATCTGGGCCGAGGTGCGGAAGGGGCAGGGCATCGTCTGGAGCATCGGCCCCGATCGGTTCGATGACGAGGGGCGAGTGATGAGCACGGCCGGGCGTGGACATCAAACATCCAGCGGCGACATTCTGCGGATCGTGCCGCGGGCGACTGCGGGCCGATGACGGCCGGTTACTCGCCGAACTCGCGGAGCAGAATTTCCACGTCGGTGCGGGTGTCCCAACTCGGCGGCACGGTGGCGTCGGTCCGCTGCTCGGCCACCCACTGGGCCGCCTTCGCCTGCCACACGCGGGCATCCTCGGCCTTGCCGGTTCGTTGCAGGGCGAGGGCGTAAACCAGCCACGCCGTGGGCAAGTTGTCCTTGGCGTCGCACACCCGCTTCAGGCCCGCGAGGACTTCTTCACCGCGGCCCACGCGAACGGCGGCCAGGGCGTGAACGATCACGGCCGTCGGGTCGGTCGGGTTCGCCTTCAGCGCCAACTCGGCGAGCTTGACCGCCGGGGCCAACTCGGCGATCTCTGCCGTAGAGAGCGAACAGGTCCAGGCGATGTCCTGGGCGACGGCCGGGTCGGTGGTGTCCCGGTGGCGACCGAGCAAGTCGTGGCACGCCTTCCGGTAGCCCTCGACATCGCCGGCTTCCAGCCGCACTTTCGCCAGCAGGCCGGCGGACGGCTTCGCGTCGGCCTTCAGTTGCATCGCCTTGTTGACGTGAGCCGCCGCATCTCGCCACTCGCCCAACTGGCCGAGGGCGACGCCGCGCTGGTACCAACTGTCGGGGTTACTCGGCTGGAGCAGGATCGCTTGCCTGGCACCGTCGGCGGCCCGCCGCCAGTCGCCGAGCTTCGCGGAGACGACCGCCCGCTTCCGTTGGAAATCGGCACTATCGGGCACACTCTGAATGAGGGAGTCGAGGTGCCAGCCGGCCGCGAACCACTGGTCGGCGTCCAGGCACTTCGCGACCTGGCGTTCCCGCCACCCGCGGAGCACTTCGGGCGGCGTCTTCGCGACGATGGCGTATTTGTCCCGCAGCATCGCCCAGTCGTCGCGGAGGCTGACGGCATCCGTCGGCAGCACATCGCCGCCGGCACTCAACCGCTGGCCGGAGAGCATCCGCCCGCCGGCGAGCATTTCCTCGACGTTCCACTTTGCCACGATTAAACTGCTGAGCCAGTCGGCGCGGGCGCGGAAGGGCGGCGTGAGCGGCTCGCCGGTGTTTGCGTCCCACACGCGACCCTTGCCGTTGGCCAGTTCGGTGTAGAACAGCTTGCCGTCCGGGCCGAATTCGACCACGGTGACCCCCGCCCCCATGCGAACCGGGGGCACCACCGGCGAGCCGTCGGTGATGTTCCAGATGCGGGCCGTGTTGTCGTCGCTAGTCGTAATGATGTCCGTGCCGGCCGGGTTGAAGACGACGCGCAGAACCTTGCTGACATGCTTGGCGGGGGCCGTCCACAACGCCCGGCCGTCGGCCGTGCTCCAGGCCATCACGCCGCCGTCCAGGTCGCCAGTGACGAGGGCCGTGGCGTCGGGCGAGAACACGGCCGCCGTGATCGCCGCCCCGGACCGCAGGGCCGGGGTGCACGGCTCGTGATCGCTGGTCCGGCGGACGCGGACCGACTGCCCGCCGCCGAACGCCACGCCCAGGTATCCGTCCTTGCTCGTGACCGTTTGCATGTCGTCGCGGCCGGGGCCGGTAGGGGCGACGGCGGCTTTCTTGATGGCCGTCGTGCCCGAAAAATCGCCGCTAGTGATCAGGTTCCAGACTCGTGCCACTCGCGTCTGATCGGCAACGAGAATCTCGTAGCCGTTGGGGCTGAACCGCACGGCCGCCGCGAGGGCGTTGTTCCGCAGCGGTGGGGACATCAGGTCGCCGGTGACAATGTCCCAGATGCGGATGGTGTTGTCTTCGGCCGCCGTCGCAGCCCACCGGCTGTCGGGACTGGTCGTGACGCTGATAACCGGGCCGTCGTGCATGACCGGGCGGCCGACGGTTTGCCCGGTGGCCAGGTCCCAGACCTTCGCCGTGGAGTCTTCGCACGCACTGACGATCAGCTTCCCGTCGGCCGTGACCGACACGCCGTTGACCGCGGCTGTGTGCTTAAGCGGCGGAAAAATGGCCTGCCCGGTTGCCGCGTCCCAGACACCGACGGTGCGATCCCGCGACCCCGTGACCACCCGTCGGCCGTCGGGCGACAGGCAAACGCCCGTCACGGCCGCGGTGTGCTTGAGCAGGGGGGTGAGGGGCAGGCCCGTCGAGACATCGACCAAGCGGGCCGTGCCATCGCGGCTGCCCGCGGCCACCTTCAGGCCGTCGGCGGACAACCGCAGGTCGGTCACGCGGTCGGTGAAGTCGCACAGCAAGCGGTCGCCGCCGGTCGCCAGGTCCCATCGCCGGACCCGCCCGGACGCCCCGCCGGTGATGAGGGCGCGACCATCGGGTGTGAAAAGCACTTTCAGGAGTGCCGAGCCGTTGTTCAGCACTTGCAGCATCTTGCCATCTTTCGGCTGCCAGACGCGAATGAACCCGTCTACCCCGGCCGTTGCGATGGTGCCACCGTCTGCTGCGATGGCGACCGCGCGAATGGCTGCTCCGTGTTCGAGGGGCGGGCCGACCGCGCTGCCGTCGGTCGTGTCCCACACGCGGGCAATGCCGTCCTCGCTGGCTGTGACCACTGTTCGCCCGCGTAGGTCGTAGTTGGCGTCGGACAGGGCCACTTCGTGCAGCCAGATATGACTCGTCCGCGGGCAGTGGTCGAAGACCGCCCGGAGGCGGATGCGGTGCATCCGCTTTCGCTCGTCGAAGCCCGGTTCCTCGCCGAGTTCCTGCGACTCCAGCCGCAGGGCTTCCGCGAACCAGAGCGGCGCGCCGAGGTAGTCGAACGAGTCGAGCAGTCGCGTGCCGTTGGCGACGTTCAGCCGGATCATCCGGCGGGTACTTTCGTCCAGGTTCTTCTTCGCCAACTTGTGCGCTTGCTGAGCCTCGGCGGCCCGCTTCGTGATTTCGATGTACGACCAGATGCCGAGCGCCAGGAGTACGGCGACGAAGAAGTTGAAGACGACGAACGCCGTCGCCAGCACCGGGTTCCGGCGAACGAACTTCCACAGTCGTTCGACGTGGCCGACCGGGCGGGCCTTGATTGGCTGATCTTCCAGGTACCGCCGCAAGTCCTCGGCCATTTCGGCGGCCGACTGGTAACGACGGTGGATCGGCTTCTGCAACGCCTTCAGGCAGATCGTGTCCAGATCGCGGGGCGTGTGCGGTTGTAGCGTCCGGGGCGGCACGACATCGCCATCGAGGACCAGCCGAATCGTGGCAATCGGCGACTCGCCGCGGAACGGCGGCTGGCCGACGAGCATCTCGTACAAAATGCAGCCGAGGGCGTACACATCTGTTGGCGGGCTGATGTCGTTCACGCGCCCGGCGGCCTGCTCTGGGGCCATGTAACTCGGAGTGCCGAGGATGCTGCCGGCGTGCGTCTGACCGCTGCCACCCGCGATGTCCTTCGCCAGACCAAAGTCTGTCACCTTCGGCTGACCGTCGAGGGTCATCAGCACGTTCTGCGGCTTCAAGTCGCGGTGAATCACCCCGGCCATGTGTGCGACGTGGACCGCCCGCGCGAGTGTCTCGACTGTCTGAGCGGCGAACTTGGCCGTCTGCGGCTTCCCCTCGCACTTCCGGGCCAGGTTGCCCCCTTCGACCAGTTCGAGCGCGATGTACGGTGCGCCGCCGTGTTCGCCGACATCGTAGACCTGGACGATGTTCGAGTGGTTCAGCTTCGCGACCGCCTCGGCCTCCATGCGGAAGCGATCGAGGTGCATCTCGCTGACGTTCGCTCCGCCGAGGATCATCTTGAGGGCGACGATGCGGTTCAGGTGGACGTGCCGGGCCTTGTATACGATGCCCATGCCGCCTTTGCCGAGTTCGTCCAGAATCTCGTAGGGACCAACCAGGGATTCCGGCGCGACGCGGTTGCCAGACGTGGTGAGCAGGGACTTGCCGAAACTACTCGGGATGGACAGCCGCGATCCGCCGACCGGGCGGCTGAAGGTGCCGCGGGGTGTTTTTCCTGTGTGGCTGTCGTGCGAGACCGGGGTGGGCGTGTGCGCGATCGTGTGATCGGGCGATTCGACGCGATCGGTGGAGGGCGCCGACTCGAAGCCGATCGTGTGTTCTGGAATTGGTTCGGGCGATCCAGGCCCGTGCTGCGGGCTGTTCATGAGGGAGAGGCCTCGGCGGCCGGCAGGGTGTGCTTTCGTACAAAGTACGCGACAACGTCGCCGGATGGAAGCACCGAACGGAAACTCTAACCGATTCTCCGATATTCCGCGACCGCTACATCCGGCGTGACCGGCGTCACTTCTGCAACGCGATCAACTGTTCCAGCGTCGCCCGCACATTCTCCCGACTGCCGACGGCGACGAACACCCGGAAAGTGTACTCCCCCGGCGGCACGCCGTCGGCCTCGCGACGGCGGAAGACCGCGTTCCACTTCACGACCTTCTCGGCCTTGAACCGCCATCGGCCGTAACCCGGCCCTGCGAACGTCTCGGGCTTGTCGAGGGAGTTGACACCCATCGCGTGCGACCCGCTCGGCGTGCTGAACACCAGCGGGAACTTCTGCTCCCCCGGCCCGTCGGTCACGCCGGTGAGTCGCTTCGTGGCCGGGTCGAACGCCTCGAAGACGCTAAACTCCGGCGGCATGTACCCAGTGAGGGCTTCGAACTGTGCGAAGGTGTGCCTCTCGTTCGCCGGCAGCGTGAATGTCGCCGTGTACTCGATTGCGTGGGCCAGCCCCCGATGGCCGATCACCACCCGTTTGGCGAGCGTGTGGTCGGACAATCGCTTCGCGTTCAAGGCGGGCCGCTTGTCCGACAGTTCGCCCGGAGCGAGCCAGAAGGCCATGCGGGACTTCGTTTCGAGCGTGTTGCCGGCGGCCCGCAGGTGCAGGAGTTGGCTCGTCGAGGTGCGGCCCGCTCCGTCGCGGCGGCTGCCCGCTTCCGTCGGGTTGTACGCCTCGGCCCAGAAGTTCGGCTTGCCGCAGTCGAACGCGCACGCCGACTGAAGTTGCCGCCCGTGGTCGGTCGAGTCGATGAACTCTTTGCCGTTCCAGGTGAGCGAGTGAACCGCCCCGGCCAGACGGTTCGTGGTGGTGATGACGATCTCCGACGGCCCGGCCTTCGCACGAATGGTCGCGTCGCCGGACACGACCGCCGTCTGGGCCAGGATCACGCCGAGCATTACCGCGACCATACCCCGCCCTCCCGATTTGCTCTCGACAGCCCCACCGCCGACCGCTATTCCGCCGGCACCACGATGGGGTCCGTCTCGATGTTTCGCGCGTTGTTGCTGCTCTTTGTACTCGGTTCGGTCGGGTGTGCGTCGTCGGCCCGCACGGTGCTCCGCGACCACGATAGCGGCGTGGTGGCCGTGCCCGACGACACCGACCGCTTACCTTCCTACCACCGCTCCCACGCGATCGACCTGATCCGTGACCACGTCGGCAATCAGTACGAGATCGTGAAGGAAGAGGAGTACGTCCTCGGCCCCATCGTCACGAACGAAACGCAATTCAGCCGCCGGTCGATCCTGAACTGGCTTGCCCCGTGGAGAGCGGCCGAGACGGCCACGAGTACGAACACGAGCAGCACCAGGAACACCACGGAATACCGCCTCCACTACCAGCGGGTTGCGAGCCCGAACGCAGTCGTGCCGGCCGGTGGGACCGACCTGCCGCCGCTGTCCGCGGGCATCGTTCGCTGAGGGACCGTCATGCGTCGAATTCTGACCGCCGCGATTCTGCTGACGACCCTCGCCGGGTGCGCGACGATGGACGACTTCGCCGGCGATCCGAACTGCGTCTGCGAATACCGTCGGGAAATGTTGCCCCCGGCGAACGAACCGACCGACGTGCCCGAAGGGGAGAAGTAGCGTGAACGTCGTTTTCGACCCTTCGGGGCGAAAACCTACTCTGCCGATTTGCGACCCTGGTTCGCGTCGTACCAGGTTCGCAGGTCGGCGTCGCATCGACGTAATCCGGTTCGCATCAACCAGGCCGATAACCCGACCGTGAGGGCGAACCCGACCGCCCACGCCAGCGTGATGCCCGTCTTGAGCGGCACGAACGCCGCCGCCGACGGCACCAGCGAGGCCAGGCCGAACAACTCCATCCGCCACAGGCCGATCAGCGCGAGCGGGAGGCCGAGCGTAAATAGCGAGGCGATGCCGTTGGTCTGGTTGCCCGTCGCGAACCCGCGGTAGCCGGTCGCGAACGCCAGCGCCCACAGGGCGAACGCCCCGGCCGCGGCGGCGAGTGCATCCCACCACGCAACCCGCCCCGCGATGGCGGTTGCCACCCAGAGAAATGCCGCCCCGACGAGGTAGCCGCGGCCCCGCCGCCAGGCCGCCGAGAACGAGGCGTGCGCGTAGTCGCGGGCCGTCAGGTCTGTGAGCAAGAGCAGTTCCAGTCGCTGACACCGAGCGGACACCGTGGCGTCCCACAGGCCGAACTGATAGACGGCCGGCACAGCCGC
Source organism: Gemmatales bacterium (assembly GCA_038318835.1). Lineage (GTDB taxonomy): Bacteria > Planctomycetota > Planctomycetia > Gemmatales > Gemmataceae > Limnoglobus. The sequence goes on from JBBQCQ010000044.1 coordinate 6,698, forward strand.
CAAAACGACGAGGGCGGTCGCGACCATCGGTGGCCCGCCCCACGACTCGAACAGCATGAAGACGAGCTTCCCCATCCACGCCGGCCAATCGTCGCCGGCGACCAGGAACGCGGCGTACACGAGGGCGAACCCGCACGCCAGCCACAGGTTCACCCGGCCGCTGTACTCCATCACCCGCCGCACCGCCCACCACGACAGCGGCCGATCGCCGATGAGATCGAGCTGGGCCGCACGGTCGGACGAGATCGGCCGGTAATGTCGGTCGTGGAAATGCCCACGGAGCCGGCACGCCGCCCGCACGCTGACCAAAGCCAGCAAGCCCGCTGCGAAGAGGTGCAGGTCGAGGAACCGCTCCCACGCCAGCCAGGGAATGCGATCGATTGCGAACCAGTACCGCACGACGCCGAACGGGTTCATCGTGTGCAGGAACATGACGGCATTGAACAGGAACCGCCCCAGACTATCGGGCAGTTGTTGCAGCCAGAGGCGGAGGTTCTCGCCGGCGACGACGCCGATGACGAGATAGACCAACACCCCGAGGAGGCCGAAGAGTTCACCCAGACGGCGGACCGCCGGGGGTTCGTAAATCCACGCCGTCAGACACAGCCCGGCGATGACGCCCCACACGAACGGCATCGCGAGTAGTGCGAGGAGGTCCGGCCACTCCACGACGCCCGCGAGCGGCAGCATCATCAGCACGGGGAAGCCCGACAGGCAGACGAGCGCGAAGCGACTAACGCCGACGAGCGATTCCGCCAGGAACAGTCGCCGCGGCTGAATCGGCGACGTGAGCAGGAATTCCAGGGCCAGACTCTTCGGCAACTGCACGAGTCGCCAGCCGATGACCGCGGCCCCTTCCACCAGACCGAGCACGAGCAACAGTTGCGCGACCGTCGAGATGAAGTCGGCAGTCGGGTGCTGGATCGTGACCAGCGCGAGGACCGAGACGAGCAAGACGTGAACCACCGCCATTCGGCGGAAGGTGAGTTGCCGACCGGGGGCCGTCATGGCGACGGCGAAGAACGGGGCGAGCATGGTTAGCTCACGTGCGGGGCGGCTGGGACACGGGTGACAGACGAGAACACAGCCGAGGAACTGGACTGGCGGTGGGCAGAGACCGTCTGATTGCGGTCGCGGGTGAGTTCGATGCTGTTGGCGACGGCGACGGCGTCGATGAAGGCCGAGCAGGTCGGGAAGCGGTCTTGCGGAGTCGCCGAGAGTGCCCGCTGGACGGCCTTGTGCTCGTCGTGGTTGTCCAAGAGGAGGTAAGGCGGCGGACGATGGAAGTTGCGGCCGGGTTGTTGTGGTGGCGGCGGGAAGGGGAACGACCCGGTGCGGAGCAGATGGTACGTGACCGCGAGCGAGAACTGATCGCTGGTGTCGCTCATCGTGCCCTGGAACACCTCGGCAGCGGCGTATTCCAGCGTCCCCTGGCGGAAGCACGGCGTGATCGGGCCGTTCATCGGCGTTGCCAGCCCGTAGTCGGCCAGTTTCGCCTCGTTGTTCAGCAGGAGGATGTTGTTCGGCTTGATGTCGCTGTGCTGGAAGCCGACCGTCTTCCCATCAAACGGGTGCCGGCGGGCGTTCAAATAGTCCAGCGCGGCGGCCGCCTGGCTCAAGTATAGGATGATCTTCTCGGGTTCGATCAGCCGGTCGAACTCGTCGGTGTACAGCATGAACAGGTCGAGCAGACTGGCCTCGGCGAGGTCCATACTGATGACGATGTAACCGGGCATCGAGCGGACGTTATGAAGTTCCAGCAGGTACGGGTGGTTGATCTTCTGGATGCCCTGGAGCGAGTGGATTTCTCGCGAGGTGGATTGCGCATTGGCACTCGACATGAATTTGAGCGCGACCAACTCGCCGGTCGGCGTGGTCGATTCCCACACCGTCGCGAATGCCCCCCGTCCGCGGAGGCGAACGAGCGTAAAGCCGGGGAACGGCTCCGCCCCCGCTTCCGGCACGAACCGATCGGGCGGTCGAGAGACGACTTCCCGCTTGAAACGGCTGCGGTCCTTCATGTTGTCTTCGTCTCGGTCATCACGCCAGAGTAGAGGCTACTCCAATACCTTAGAACACGTTTGGCGCGAGAATAAGAACCGTCCATTTTTGTGAAGTGCAAGAAACTACGGGAGGGAGGAATGTGCGGCCCAGCGGAGCGGCTCTCCATCCTCGTAGGGCAGCACAGCATGGAAGGGGGCGGCCGTCACATCCAGCACGATCGGCAAAAAGTGACGATCCCCTTGCCACATCGGCAGGGCCATCACCGCGTTCACATCCACCCACGAGAGGGTGCCTTCGGCGTTCTGCTCGAAGGGCGTTCCGCTCCAGGTTAGGATGCGGAAGAGGAAACCGAACCAGTCCTCACCGTTTTTGCCGAATCCCGGCCAGGAGATGGTGCCCGCGAGTTGTAAGGTTTCGCAGAAGATGCCGGCCTCTTCGAGAATCTCCCGCTTCATCCCCGTGACAATGTCTTCATCGCGTTCGAGTTTGCCGCCGAGGCCGTTGTACTTGCAGTGATGGTGGTCGCCGGGGCGGGCGGTGCGGTGAACCAGAAGCACCCGCCGCCGGTCGGGCGAGAAGACGTATCCCAGCGTGGCCAGAATCGGCGAATACGGCATGTTACTCCTCCTCGGTCGCCGGTTCTTCCGGCAACTCGGCCAGCATCTTGCGGACTTCCTTCAGGTCCTCTTCCGTCACGCCTTCGCGACGCGGTAAGCGGCGTTCCAGGGCTTCCAGTAGCGTTTCCCACATGTCGCGGGTGTACCGGACGTTTTTCTTCCAGAGTTCGCGCCGCTTGAATCGCACCTTGAACGACCACCGCCGCGCGAACCGCTCGGCCGAGACGAAACGACGTTCGCCGGTCTCGGGGTCGGTATCAGTCCATTGCACTTCTACGCTCATTACAATTCAGGATAGGTGCCGCCGCCGTTCGCTCAAGGACGTTCCCCATGATGTTTCTGGAAGGTCCGAAGGCCACGATCACGACTCTGGCGTTTTCGCCGGACGGCATGGAGCTGGCCGTCGGCGCGAAAGATGGCACGGTTGCGCTCACCGACGGCTTCGGCAGCGAGTTTCGCACCCTCGGCACCGACACGGGGGGCGTCAACGCGCTGACGTTCGACCCGGCCGGGGCGACGCTCCTGTATGGTAGTCCGACCGGGTGGTTCGGCTTCCAGCGGACGGCCGGCGATAGTTGGCACACCTACATCCCGCCGAAGATGGCGGCGACGACGGCTCTCGCCTTCCTGAACGACAAAACGCTCGTGCTCGGCAGCGGCGACCGGATTAAAGCCGAGCCGGGGCTGTTGGAACTGCGGGACAGGGCCACCGGCAAGCGACGCGAGCCGTACTTCCGCGAGCCGAGCGGCGTGCGGGCGGTGGCGGTGCATTCGGCCTCGCACACTGTCGCCTGGGCGAACGCGGTCAACCGCCTGAGCATCTGGAACACGCTCACGCTCGATCCGCGGCACGTCGGCCTCACGCACACAGCCACGAGTTTATGCTTCCACCCCGAAGGGGAACTTTTGGCCGTCGCGCAGGACTACGGTGTTAAGCTGTTCGACGTGGCGACCCGCGACGAAAAGCGGACGCTGAAGGGGCACACCGGCCGCGTGTCGGCGGTGGTCTACAGCCCCGACGGGCAGACGCTTGCCACGGCCAGTTGGGATAAGACCGTCCGCCTGTGGGATGTCGCGAGCGGCGAGGTGCGAACGGCCTTCGACTGGGGCATCGGCCGCGTGCAGTGCCTGGCCTTCGCCCCCGACGGGCTGCGACTGGCCGCCGGCGGCGAGAACGGGCTAATCGCGGTGTGGGACGTGGAGTAACCCTCACCGCGAATCGACGAGCACTTCCACGTCACGGACCCAGCCGACGAACACCGCCTTCAGCAAACTCCGCCAGTCTTCGACGCCCGCCTCCGGCTCGCCCGACCCCAGGTACAACTTCGCCCGCTTCGCCCGGTCGGCCGGTTCGAGACGGGCCAGTTTCATCGCGTCGTCGGCCGTCGCGGGGACGGCGTCGTCGAGCTTGATCGCGCCGAACCAGAGCAGCACGTTCAGGCTCTGCCACGGGAGCAGTTTGCTGTGCGTCAGCAGCAGCGGTTGGAGCAACTCGTCGGCCGTCAGTTCGGGCTTATCGAAGGCGTTCTTCGGGAACTCGCGGTCGAGGCCAGGGAAGGCTTCGAGCAGGCCGCGGGCACGGTGATCGCGGGTCACTTCGCCGTCGGTGTTCGCCTCGGCCAGCGTCTCCAGGCAGAGCGCGCCGCCGATTGTGTCCGGCGGTTGCACGCGGTCGAGCAGCCACCGCTCGGCATTCTTCTTGATCGGGTATCGCACCACCACTACGCACCCGAACGGTGCCCGCCGGGCGTTCGCGGGGCAGTTCGTGCAGACCGGCACGTGCGGGTCGAGCGCGATCGCCTCGACTTCGAGTTGGCCGAGAGTGTTTGTTTGTTCGACCCCGCCACGGAGGAGCTTCACCGGCAGATCGACACTCAAATAATCCGGCCGCGTCGTGGCCCGCACCTGTTCGACGCGCTCGCGGACCACGAGCAGGTCGAGCAGAACTGGCGTGCCAGCCCGTGGGTCGCCGTGACCGAGGTCTTTCTTCACCCGGCACGGGAAGTCGATGATGGTTTCGAGCGACATGAGAGGGCCGCCGGGTTACTCTTCGAGTTCAAATTCTTTGATGTCCAGCCGCGTCTGGTGGCCATCGAACGTGCCGCCGACGGCTTGCTTGCCCTGGAAGTAATCCTTCTGCCAGCCGCGCTTCACGGCCTCCGGGTCTTTCGTCGTTAGCCCCGTCAAGAAGTTCGACCGGCTCGCTTCCCAGCCGCGGTACTGGGCGTTCAGTTCGGCGTTGTTCGCGATCGGCCTCGTCTTCGGCACGAGCG
>JBBQCQ010000045.1:0-11567 GCA_038318835.1 Gemmatales bacterium
GGGGCCACGGTGCTGTACGTGTTCCCGCCGCCCAACGGCAGTCCGCACGATGTACTCGTCACGCAGGTCGATGCGATGTGGGTCTCGCAGATGGTCGGCCTGCCGACGGTCAACGGCTGGACCGGCCACTGGCCGGCCGGCTGGTTCGCGTTCCCGGATTATTCGTCGCTGTTCTGGTGGCTGGTCACGCGGAACGGCTTCCCGGCCGAGCAACTACCCCGCGTCCTGATCTTCGGCACGCCGGCCGCGAACGACTCCGACCAGGAGCGTGCGTTCCGCACGACGTTCCCGGCGAAGCCGTGGCCATAAGTGTCGGGCACTCGCTCCGCGAGTGCCCCCAGCGACTTTCTTGACTCGCCAGCACCTCTCTCGATGCAACCACTCGGGGCACTCGCGGAGCGAGTGCCCGACACGTCCGCCGCCTCTCATCCCTTTCGCTTCTACCCGCCCGCCGCTCGCTCGATACAACCGGGGAAGACTCCCACTCGTTCCCCCGGAACTCGGCCCGTGCCCATTCTGTATGCCTTCACGCTGTTTGTCAGCGCGTCGCTCCTGTTCATGGTGCAGCCGATGATCGGGCGGATGATCCTGCCCCTCCTCGGCGGCAGTCCGGCGGCGTGGAACACGTGCATGGTGTTCTTCCAGACCGTACTCTTGCTCGGCTACCTGTACGCCCACAAACTCACCGCCAAACTCGCCCCGCGGCAGCAGGTGAGTTTGCACCTCGCGGTCCTCGTCGGCGCGATCCTCGTCATGGGCCTCGCGGCCGTCCTCGGCTCGAAGGGGTCTCCCATTCCCGTCGTCGAAGCCCTCGCCCCGGACAACACTGCGTACCCGATGTTCGGCGTCCTCGCGCTCCTGGCCGTGGCCATCGGTGTGCCGTTCTTCGCTGTGTCCACAAGTGCGCCGCTGCTCCAGCGTTGGTTCGCGTACAGTGGGCACGCCGCCGCCCGCGACCCGTACTTTCTGTATGCCGCCAGCAACGCCGGCAGCCTGATTTCGCTGCTCGGCTACCCGCTGTTCACCGAGCCGAGTTTCACGCTGGTGCAGCAGGCGTGGCTGTTCGCCGGCGGGTTCGTCGTGCTGTTCTGTCTGGTGGCCCTGTGCGGGCAGACCGTGCGACAAGCGGAACTCACGGCGGTCGCGCGGCCGACCGTGCCGCCGGAACCGCCACCGACGCTGGCCCGCCGCCTCCGCTGGCTCGGCCTCGCGTTCGTGCCGTCGAGCCTGATGCTCGGCGTGACCACGCACATGACCACCGACATCGCCTCGATCCCGCTGCTGTGGGTCGGCCCGCTGGCCCTGTACCTGGTCACGTTCATTATCGCCTTCGCGAAGACGCCGGCCTGGTTCCGCCCGGTGCTCGGCAACATTAGCCCGGTCGTCACGCTGCTGCTCGTGTTCGTGCTGCTGTCCGGCGAATCGAAGATTGAGAACGTCTTCTATTTGCTGCTCCTGCACCTGGTGACGTACTTCCTGATTGCGCTCTTGTGCCACTCGGAGCTGGCTCGCGATCGGCCGTCTACGACGTACCTGACGAACTTCTATCTGTGGCTGTCCCTCGGCGGCATGCTCGGCGGCGTGTTCAACGCCCTGTTCGCGCCGGTGTTCTTCCGCATGGCATGGGAATACCCGATCGCGCTCGCCATCGGCTGCCTGCTGATCCCGAAACTCGACGACGGCTCGCCACCCCCGACGCCGGAACGCGAAGGACGCAACCGCCTGCTCGATTTCGTCATCCCGGCGGCGATGCTGCTCGCGGTGGCGGTGCTCACCGCACTGCCAGCGTACCAGACGTTCGGCCAGGCGTGCCACTGGCTGGCGGAACAAACCTCGGCCGCCCTTCAGTTCGCGGGGCTACACATCCAACTGAAGTCCGAGCGGATTCGCGACTTCATTCTGTACGCGATGCCGGCGATGGCGTGCTTTTTCTTCATCGACCGACCGGTGCGGTTCGGCCTGTGCGTGTCCGCCCTATTGTTTGTCGGCTACTACCGCCAGGACACGAGCGGCGTCATCGCCCACGAACGCAGCTTCTTCGGCATCATGAAGGTCGAAGAAGAAGACACCGAGATCACCCGCTACGGCACCGAGGACGGCGACTACGAAGTGACCCAGCACATCAACCGCCGCCGGCTCATCCACGGCACCACGCTGCACGGCATTCAGTCCACCACCGAGACCGGCGTACCGGGCTTGCTGAAACTCGCCGGCCTGTCGCAGCCGAGCAAGAAGTTCAACTTCATCCAGCTCCTCGGCGGGGCCGAGCCGTGGTCGAACCTCGGCAAGATCGGCCTGTGGACGACGTGGGACTACAAGAAGGAACCACTGACCTACTACCACCGTACCGGCCCGGTCGGGCACATCTTCGACGTGACGAACCAACGGTTCCCACGGGCCGACTTCGGCATGGTCGGCCTCGGCACCGGGTCGGTGTCGTGCTACGCCGCGGCCGGGCAGACCGTCACCTTCTACGAGATCGACCCGGACGTGGTGAAATTGGTGGCCGACACCGACAAGAACTTCACGTATGTGAAGGACGCCCGCGACCGGGGAGCGACGGTGAAGTTCGTGATGGGCGACGCCCGCCTGAAGCTGCAAGCCGAGACGGACGTGCGGCACCCGCTGTTGCTTGTGGACGCGTTCAGTTCCGACTCGATCCCGATTCACCTGCTGACGAAGCAAGCCGTGGACCTGTACCTGAACCGCGTGGTGGACAATGGCATCGTGGCGTTGCACATCTCGAACCGCTACATCGACCTGAAGCTGGCGGTGGCGAAGATCGCGGACGAACTGGGGGTGGCTTCGTTGATCTTCGAGGACAGTTGGACGGACAGCTTGCAGGAGTTCCCGCCGGGCAAATCGCAATCGACGTGGGTGGTGCTGGCCCGCAAGCCGGCGACGCTGGAGCCGTTCAAGCAGGAGAAGTACACGACGAGCTATCGCCTGGAGACGTTCGACCGCGAGCCGATCGCGAACAAGTGGGAACCGATGCGAGTCGAGCCGCGTCTGCGGGTGTGGACCGACGACTACGCCGACGTGCTGAGCCTGATGCGGATCAAGGAAGTACAAGCCGTCCGCCGCCTGTTCGGCCTGCCGACGTTCCAGTGACGGCGGCCCGGTCTTTCGGCCCTGAAAGGGACGTTCTGTCAGCCCAGGTCGGAGCGAAGCGGAGGCCTGGGACCGATCGCCACCCTCACCATCCGCCCTGAAAGGGCGGTTCATTCGCGTGCGTGCCAATGAACGGCCCTTTCAGGGCCGGGTTGTTGGTGTCGCCGAACCCAGGCCTTCGGCTTGGGCTGACAGAACGTGCCTTTCAGGCCCGAAACCCATGTCCCGTCAGCCCATTCTCATCCTCGGGGCGAGCGGGCGGGCGGCGGCGGCGTCCGCGTTGCGGGCCGGGTTCGACCCGTTCGTGCTGGACCTGTTCGCCGACGCCGACACCGAGCACCTGTGCCCCGTTCGCAAGCTGCCGATGGCCGACTACCCGCACGGGTTCGTCGCGCTCGCAAAGACCCTGCCGCCGATGCCGTGGATGTACACCGGCGGGCTGGAGAACCACCCCAACGTGGTCGCGGCGATCTCGGAATCGCGCGACCTCTGGGGCAACGGCCCCGACGTACTGGCAAAGGTCCGCGACCCGTTTCGGCTGTCCGACCTGCTGAGCGTGAAAGGATTGTCCCATCCCCGTTCCCTCCCCGGCCGCACGACCCCGCTACCGGCCGGAGTGTGGCTTCGGAAACCCCTCCGCGGATCGGCGGGGTTTGGCATTTCCTTCGCCGACCGCGACACGGTCCCGTCGGACGATCACTTCTATCAAGCGTTCCTCGAAGGCGTGCCGATGTCGGCCGTCTTCTTTCAATCGAAGTTGCTCGGCCTCACACGCCAACTGATCGGCACGGACTGGCTTCATGCTCCGGCGTTCCGATACGCCGGGACGATCGGCGGGATTGACATCGCTCCTCTCGACATGCAAGTACCGATCCTGACCGGGTTCCGCCTGGGCACGGTTGCCGGTGTCCGCGGGGTCTACGGCATCGACTTCGTTCATGACGGCGAATGGGGTTCTATTCTCGAAGTCAACCCCCGCTACCCCGCGTCGGTGGAGGTCATCGAGTACGCCACCGGGGCGAGTGTCCTCGACTGGCATCGCTCGGCGTTCTGGAAGCGCAGCGAGAAGCCGGCCGACGTTCCGCCTCCGAAAAGCGTCGTCGGCAAAGCCATCTACTACGCCCCGCACACGCTCGTTGTGCCGGCCTCTGGCCCGTGGGACGAGTCGCTGGCGCACTACACCGATGTCTGGCGGCGGCCGGACTTCGCGGACATTCCGCACGCCGACGACATGATTCCGGCGGGGCAGCCCGTCTGCACGATGCTAGCGGAAGCGGCGACGGAGGCCGCGTGCGAGCAACGACTTCGGGAACGGGCGGCAGAACTCGACCGGCTCTTCGGGTGGGATGATTTCGGAGTCGGGACATGATTTCGGCGAGGGGTGCCTCCGCCCGACCGAAATCATTCGGCCACCCTCGAAACTTCATCGAAATGAATGATTGACCCGCGAGCGGGCCTCGACTATGCTGGTGGGAGATAGGATAACCCGCCTACCTCTCCGGTTTCGGCCGGACGAACGCCTAGAATACCTCAGCTAACCGCCCTCAAGGCGACGGCCGAGGAAACTCTCCCACCGCAAACTGCGTCCAACGTCCACGGCCGTGACCGGCCGATTGGTCCGGTGGTACGGATTCTTCCCCCAGGAGATGGATTGTGACGAACAAGAAGAAGTGCCTCGGCTCGCCGTTGGGAAGGCGGACATTTCTCCAGGTTGGCACGCTCGGGGGCATCGGCCTCACGCTCGGCGACTACTTCCGCATGAAGGCCGGTGCGGCCGACCCGGTCGCGGCCCAGAAAGGGCCAAAGGCCGAGGCGTGCATTCATATCTACATGCCCGGCGGCATGGCCCACCAGGAAAGCTGGGACCCGAAGCCGTTCGCCCCGGTCGAGTACCGCGGCGACATGACGCAGATTCAGACGAAGATCGAAGGGGCCGTCTTCAACGAGTGCCTCAAGAACACCGCCGCCATCGCGGATAAGATCACCGTCGCTCGCGGCATGACGCACGGCGAGGCCGCCCACGAGCGCGGCACGCACAACATGTTCACCGGCTACCGGCCCAGCCCGGCCCTGACGTTCCCCAGCATGGGCAGCGTCATCAGCCACGAACTCGGCGTGAAGAACAACCTACCGCCCTACGTGGCCGTGCCGAACATCGTCACGAACTTCGCCCAAAGCGGGTACCTGTCCAGCGCGTACGGCCCGTTCGCGTTGGGTGCGGACCCGGCCAACGGCGGCTTTAAGGTGCAAGACCTGTCGCTGCCCGGCGGCGTGACGAACGAGCGGTTCGATAGCCGCCGCAGCATGTTGGACGCGGTCAACAGCCACTTCGCGAAGAAGGAAAAGTCCGACAACCTCGACGCGATGGACACCTTCTATCAGCGGGCGTATGGCCTCATCAGCAGCGAGAAGGCCCGCACCGCGTTCGACATCAACGCGGAAGACGCCAAGCTCCGCGACGCCTACGGCCGCAACGCCGCGGGCCAGCGGTTCCTGATGGCCCGGCGGCTCGTCGAAGCCGGGTGCCGGTTCGTCACGGTCCATTACGGCGGTTGGGACTTCCACAACGGCATTACGGCGAACACCCGCAGCCAACTGCCGCCGTTCGACCAGGCATTCGCCGCCCTCATCACCGACCTGACGCAACGCGGGATGCTCGACAAAACGCTGGTGATGGTGAGCAGCGAGTTCGGCCGCACGCCGAAGATCAACGCCACCGCCGGCCGCGACCACTGGCCGAAGGTCTTCAGCGTGGTGCTCGCCGGCGGCGGCATCAAGAAGGGCTTCATCTACGGCAAATCCGACGCGACCGCGACGGAACCAGAAGAAGACGCCCTCGGTGTAGAAGACCTGGCGCACACGGTCTACCACTGTCTCGGCATCGACGCGGACAAGAAGCTCATGTCGCCCGGCGACCGGCCGATCGACATCGTCCGCGAAGGGCACACCCGCAAAGAACTGTTGGCGTAACTCGGAAGTGCGGAACGCGGAGTGCCGAATGCGGAGTGAAAACCGACTCCCCATTCGGCCCTCCGCGTTCCGCACTTCGAGGCGTCGCGATCAACTTTATTTTGGACCCCATCATGCGATTCCCTGCCCTCCTCTGCGCGCTCTGCGTTCTCTGCGGTGAAATCCGAGCCGTCGATCCGCACCTCAACGGCCTCACACCGTTCGGGGGGCAGCGCGGCACCGACGTGGTGGCCACCTTCAGCGGGCAGAACCTCAACGACGCCCCCGAGGTCGTGGTCTACTACCCCGGCATCACCGTTGCCAAGACCGAGGTGCTGAGCAAGGACCAACTGCGGGTGACGATGAAACTCGCGGCCGACTGCCGCCTCGGCGAACACGGCTTTCGCGTTCGCACGGCGTCCGGGCTCAGCGAGTTCCGCACGTTCTGGGTGGGTGCGATGCCGCTCGTGCCAGAGGTCGAACCGAACACCGACTTCGACAAACCGCAGGTGCTGGCGATGAACAGCACCGTGCAGGGCACCATCGGTTCGGAGGACGTGGACTATTACGTGGTCGAGTGCAAGAAGGGCCAACGACTATCGGCCGAGATCGTCGGCATGAGGCTCGGGCACGCGTTCTTCGATCCGTACATCGCCATCCTGAACGATAAGCGGTTCGAGTTGGCCATCGGCGACGACTCGCCAATGAACGGCCAGGATGGCAGTTGTTCCATCGTCTGCCCGGCCGACGGCAAGTACATCGTCATGGTCCGCGACAGTGCCTACGTCGGGTCCGGCAGCTACCTCCTTCACGTTGGCAGTTTCCCCCGACCGACGGCCGTCGTGCCGGCCGGCGGCAAGCCCGGCGAGGAACTCGAAGTCCGCTTCATCGGCGACCCCGCCGGCGAAATCAAACAGAAGATCAAGCTACCCGCGACTGCCGACGGGACCTTCCGCATTCACGCTTCGACGGTCGATGGCGACCAGCCGACGGGCATGAAGTTCCGCGTCGAGAACGTGCCGAACGCCATCGAGGTGGCCAACGCCAACTCGCCAACGACGGCCCTCGTCGGAGCCGCCCCCGGCGCGTTCAACGGCGTGATCTCGGCCCCCGGCGAAACCGACTACCTGAAGTTCGCCGGCAAAAAGGGGCAGACGGTTGACATTCACTGTTACGCCCGCCGCCTCGGTTCGCCGCTCGATTCGGTGATGACCCTGCACGCCTGGGCGAACAACGCACTCGGCGGGGCGATCGTCGGCAACGACGACTCCGCGTTCGGCCCCGACAGCTACTTCCGCGTCGCGCTCCCGCAGGACGGCGACTATGTGCTGGCCGTCCGCGACCACCTGAGCAAGGGCGGCCCCGACTACTTCTACCGCGTCGAGGTCACGGCCCCGGCCCCGCAGACGAGTACGAACTTCCCGAAGGTGGACGGCAACAACGTCTCGAACCAGACCCGGCAGACCGTGAGTGTGCCGCGGGGGAATCGATACGCCACGCTCGTGATCGCGGCCCGCGGCGACTGGAGCGGGCAGGCGGCCTTGAACTTCGACAAACTGCCGGCCGGTATGACGATGGTGGGCGACCCGGTTGAGCCGGGGCAGGGGGTTACGCCGGTGGTCTTCGAGGCGAAAGCCGACGCCCCGCTCGGCGGTGTCCTCGCCGACCTGCAAGCGAAGTCGGTCAACCCAGCCGAGACGCCGAAGTCGGAGACGCAACTCGACGTGAACTTCAGCATCGGCCAGAACAACGTCCCGTTCCACAAACATATCACGCACCGCATCGCCGTGGCCGTGACGGAGGTCGTGCCGTTTAGCATCGAAGTCGTCGAGCCGAAGGCCCCGCTGGTGCAGAACGGCAGCACATACCTGAAGGTGATCGCGAAGCGGGCACCCGGCTTTACGGCCGCGATTGCCGTGTCGCCGGTGTTCACGCCGCCGGGCATGGGCATCGCCGGGCAGACGATGATCCCGGAGAACGCGACTGAGTGCCTGGTGAGCGCGAATGCCGCCCCGAACGCCCTGGCCCGCAAGTGGCGGACCGCGTTCGTGGCCGTGGCCAACTGCACGACCACGCCGGCCGGGCACAAGCCGAACGACCCGCTGACGGCCGCCAGTACCGGCCCGGTGGTGGTGTCCAGCCAACTGTTCACGATCGAGATCGCCCCGCCGTTCGTGGCGTTCGCCCAGGATCGGGCCGCCGTCGAGCAGGGGGCGAAAGGGCAACTCTTCGGCAAGCTCACCGTGACCACGCCGTTCGAGGGGAAAGCGAAGGCCACGCTGATCGGCCTGCCGGCGAAAGTGACGGCCCCGGTGGTCGAGTTCACGAAGGACGCGAAGGACATTACCTTCGAAGTCACGACCGACAAGACCAGCCCGCCCGGCAAGCACGGTGTGTATGTGCAGGTGGTGATCGAGAAGAACGGCGAGCCGGTCGTCCACGCGGTCGGCAGCAACGAACTGCGTATCGACGTGCCGCTGCCGCCGAAGGTCGCGGTGGCCGCCCCGCCCCCGATGCCCGCAACCCCGCCCCCCGCCGCTCCGGCCGCACCCCCTGCCCCGAAGCGCCTGACTCGCCTGGAACAACTGCGGCTGGAGCAAGAGGAGCGCGAGAAGGCCGCGAAAGCGGGCGTGCCCGCGGCGGTGCCGCCGAAGCCGGAGGTGAAGAAGTAACGACCGTGAGGTAAACTGGTATGAAGAACCGCAAGAAGGCCGACACCTATCGGTTCAACGGAAGCGCGGCGTTCTGTTCGTCCAGCATCAACCCGATGCAAATGGCCGAACTCGGATCGGCCGTCGCCGAGTTTGCCGCCAAGTTGAATGACCCGAACGACTCGGACGACAAGAAGTGGGTCGCGCGATGGCTTCAGCGATTCTGCCGCGAGTGGGAGAAGAAGCAGGCCGGTCGATCGCAAAAACAGCGAGCGGCGGACCCGACAACACCTTCCGGAGGTGAAAACATGAGCGAGCGTGCCGAAAAGCTGAAGGCCATCTGGGACGAACTTCCCGCCGACGAGCGGGCCGAACTGTTCGCCTACTTTGAGGAGCGGCAAGAGTCCAAAGAACCAATGTCTCCGGAAGAATGGCAAGAAGCGTGGATTGACGAGATCAACCGCCGGGCAGCGGACGCCGATGCCGGACGAACGACTTCCGCGCCGGCCGCCGAGGTGATGCGGCGGTTGGAGGAGAAGTACGGATGACCAAGCCGGTCACCATCGACGCCGAGGCCGAAGAGGATTTGGACGAGGCGATGGCCCGGTCGGCGACGTTGGGAGCAACGACGCAGGCCAAGTTCCGGCAGGCGATTCGCGACCTGTGGACGATTCTCGAAGCCAACCCCGGAATCGGCGCGAAGATCCCGCGAACCGGCTTCCGACAGTTCCCCATGGTCGGATACCCCTACTACGTGGTTTACCGCGAGGAACCCGATCGCCTTCGCGTGTTGGTTTTCGGCGACGCCCACCGGAAACCGAACTACTGGAAGAAGCGACTCCGCAATCCGTGAGCATTCACCGCACGAGACCCCGTACCATGCGTTCCCTGATAGCATTCCTCGCCCTGTTTGCCCTCGCGGCGGCGGCCTTCGGCCAGACGCCGGCCCCGCCGGCGAACGCGGTGGCCGCGGCCCCCGCTCCTGCACCCGCACCGGCTCCGGCGGCACCCGCACTCAAGGTTGCCGTCTACCCACCGGACGTGAACCTGGAGACGGCCCGCGATAAGCAGACGTTCGTCGTGCAGGCCACCGAGCCATCCGGCCTCACCCGCGACGTGACCGCCCAGGCGACCATCACGTTCGCTAACCCGGCCCTCGTGAAGCGGGACAATTTCACCCTCACGCCGGTGGCCGACGGCACCACCGAGATGCTCGTCGTGTTCGCCGGGCAGACGGTGAAGGTGCCGGTGAAGGTCGTCAATGCGACCGTCGATCGGCCGATCAGCTTCAAGCTCGACGTGATGCCGGTCTTCCTGCGAACCGGGTGCAACGTCGGCGGCTGCCACGGCGCGGCCCGCGGCAAGGACGGCTTCCGCCTCAGTCTGTTCGGCTTCGACCCGGACGGCGACCACTTCCGCCTGACCCGCGAACTCAACGGCCGCCGCATCAACCTGGCCAAACCGGTCGAGTCGCTCCTCATCGAGAAGTCGATCGGCAAGGTGCCCCACACCGGCGGCAAGAAGTTCGCCGAAGGGGACGAATACTATCAGTCGGTCATGCGGTGGCTCGAAGCCGACGCCCCGCTCGACCCGCCGACGGTGGCTAGCCCGGTCAGCATGGAAGTCTTCCCGCCGTCATCCGTGCTGGACGGCAAGGGCGAGAAGCAACGGCTGGTCGTGCGGGCGAAGTACAGCGACGGCACCGACCGCGACGTGACCAGCCTGGCGTTGTTCCTCACGAACAACGAAGGCTCCGCGAAGATCGATGGCGACGGCAGCGTGACCGCCGGCGAGCGCGGCGAAGCGTTCGTGATGGCTCGGTTCGCCACGTTCACCATCGGCGTGCCGTTCATCACGTTGCCGAAGGGATTGCAGTTCACCTGGGGCAAGCACCCCGAGCACAATTACGTCGATCAACTCGTGAACGCGAAGCTCCAGAAGTTGCGCATCGAGCCGTCGCCGTTGTGCGACGACCAGACGTTCGTCCGCCGGGTCTACCTCGACGTGATCGGCCTGCTGCCCACGCCCGAGGAGTACGCCCGGTTCATGGTCAGTAGCCTACCGAACAAGCGGGAACTGCTCGTCGATGAACTGCTGGAGCGTAAAGAGTTCTCGGAACTGTGGGTGCTGAAGTGGTCGGAACTGCTCCAGATTCGCAGCGGCGGCGACCAGGTCATCAGCCGCAAGGCGATGCTGTTGTACTACACATGGTTGCAGGACAAGATCGCTCGAAACGTGCCCACGAACGAGTGGGTGAAGGAACTGCTCGGCGCGAACGGCGGCACCTTCAAGAACCCGCCGACGAACTACTACCAGGTGGAACGGGACATCATCAAGGTGACCGAGAACGTCGCCCAGGTGTTCATGGGTATGCGCATTCAGTGCGCGCAGTGCCACAACCACCCGTTCGACCGCTGGACGATGAACGACTATTACGGGTTCGCGTCGTTCTTCAGCCAGATCGGGCGGAAGCCGACCGACGACAACCGCGAGATCATTGTGTTCAACGCCGGCGGTGGCGAGTACAACCACCCGCTTCGCGGCGCGCCGATGAAGCCGAAGTTCCTCGGCGGGGCCGAACCCGACGTGGCCGGCAAGGACCGCCGCGTGGTGATGGCCGAGTGGCTGGCGTCGGCGGATAACCCGTACTTCGCCAAGAACCTGTCGAACATCGTCTGGTCGCACTTCATGGGCCAGGGGATCATCAACGAGGTAGACGACGTTCGCATCAGCAACCCGGCCAGCAACCAGGACCTGCTGGATGAAATGGGCAAGCGGTTCACCGGGTACAAGTACAACTTCAAGACGCTGGTGAAGGACATCTGCACGAGCGCCGCCTACCAGCGGAGCACGCAG
>JBBQCQ010000046.1:0-11554 GCA_038318835.1 Gemmatales bacterium
CGGCTATCTACTTACATCCACTTCCGGGCTTCGAGCGACTTCACCGTCAGGTAGAACCAGAACACGGCCATTGACGCCTGCAACACCAGATCGCGCACGGGCAATTGGCCGGAGAGTGCCCCCCGCCAGAGCAGCCAGTACGAGGCGTGCGACAGCGCGGCGACGACTTCCTTCAACGACCCCGGCAGGAACTTGATGCCGGCCAGCCACGGGAGCATGAACAGCACCAGCACGCCGACGAACGTCAGCACGGCGGCGATCACCTGGTTCTTCGTCAGGCTCGAAAAGAACAGCCCCATCGAGATCAGGGCCAGGCCGCTAACGGCGATGGCCAGATACAGGCTCAGGAGCGGTCGGTAGTCGAACGGCTGCCCCCCCTCGGACCGCATCGCGATCAGGTACAGACCCATCGGAATCCAGGTGAGCATGAAGAAGAACCAGCACCCGAGCAGCTTGCTCACCGCGATCGTGAACTCGCCCACGGGGGCGGTTAGCAGCACTTCCATCGTGCCCGTCCGCTTCTCCTCGCTGTACACTCGCATCGTCAGGGCCGGCACCAGCAGCAGCACGACCAGCGGCCCGATCAGCCACCCCGGCAGGTAGTCCCGCAGGATCGGCTCGACCATGGCCGGCATCAGGCCCGTCGAGGGATCGGCCGCGAAGACTTGATCCACGAACATCCAGTAGCCCACCCACGTCAGCACTGCCATGCCGGCCAGCACGATGTACGCGATGGGCGAGTAGAAGTAGCTCGCCAGTTCGCGGCGGGTCAGGGCGATCAGCGGGCTGTCCGAGACGATGCCGAGGGCGAACGTCAGGTACACCAACCCCAACCCGCCGAGGAGCAGGCCGTTCGGCACCAGGAACGGCTTTGGCTGTTCGAGGGCCAACGTGTTGACCGACGCGGCCACGAACACGCCGGCGAACCCGACGCCGAGCAGGGCCAGCCCGCCGCGGAGCCATACGGGCAGATTCTTGTTCAACGCCGCCCACGCGGCCGCACCGAGGCAGAGCAGCACGATGGCCCCACGGGCGATGACCTTCCAGGTGTCGATCTCCTGGAAGGCGTTCTTCAGGGCCGGCGGGCCTTCGTACAGGATCGTCGGAAAGATGGCCCGCCCGAGGGCGTACAGGAGGGCGATGCCGCCGACGACGCCGAGGGCGGTGGCGACCAGGTAGCCGGGGCCGTCGGCCGTATCCACCCGGCTGAGGAACGCCATCGCGAAGCCGAGGCCGAGCAGGCCGTACAACATGCCGGGGCCGATGATCGTGTCCGGCTTCAGGATCGCCAGCACGACGCTGCCGATAGCCAGGACCGTGCCGGCGATGAGGAGGGCGGCGAGGCCGATGCGGACGTGCCAGTCGTCGTTTTCGTGCCGCAGTGCGGTGGAGGCGAAAACGAGGCCGAAGAAGCCGAGGGCCGGCGGCAGCACGATCGCTTGCAGGAACGCGAGGCGGTCGCCCGCGAACGGCCCGACGGCGGCCGTCAGCCCCATCGCTGCCAACAACCCGAGGCCGAGCCAGAAGTACGCCCGGCGGACTTCCAGGGAGCCGTCCCGCAGGGCGTGGTAGAACATGCCCACGAGGCCGACCGCGACGAGCAGGGTGCCGACGCCGGCGGACAGCACGCGGGGGCCGTACTGATTCGCGATGACGACGATCAACCCGAGGACGGCCAGCCCGATGCCGGTCAGGCCGACGATCTGCGTGAAGCCGGGTTCGTCGGTGCGCTCTTCCGAGGGGGCTTCTTCGACCGACCGCAGTTCGCTCATGGATGCCTCGTTACCCGATCTGTATTTACCCCGCGACCCGCCGTTTACTCGCCCCGCATCGCCGACCGCATGTAGATGTCTTCGAGCTTCTCGCGCCGCTGCTCCAGTCGGCGGACGGGGTGGCCCTTCTCGTGCAGCCGGGTGGCCACCTTCTCGCGAACGTCGTGGCCCGGCTCGGCGTGGACCTCGAAGGCCGCGAACCCGTCGGCCGGCACCTCCGGTGTCAGCGGCTTGATCTCCAGCACGCCGGCGACGCCGAGGATCAGCGATTCCAGTTGCGCCACCGTGCCACGGGCTTCGACGATCACCGTCGGCACGCTCGCGGCAATCGCCGACAGTTTGCCGTCGAACTTGATCCGCCCGCGGTTGATGATGATGACCCGGTCGCACACCTTCTCTACGTCTGGCAGGTGGTGACTGCTGAACAGCACCGTGTGCTGGCCACCGAGTTCCTTCACCGCTTTCAGCGTCTCTTCCTGCTGCACGGGGTCAAGGCCGGACAGCGGCTCGTCGAGGATGAGTACATCCGGGTCGGACAGCAGCGTGTCGGCGAGGCCGACCCGCTGGCGATAGCCCTTCGACAGAGTGCCGAGGAGCCGCCGGCGGACGCCCTTAATGCGGCAGCGGTCCAGGCAATAGTCGATCCGCTTCGTGCGGGCGGTGCGGTCGACGCGCTTCAGTTTCGCCCGGTATTGCAGGTACTCTTCGACCCGCATCTCCGGGTACAGCGGCACGCTCTCGGGCAGGTAGCCGAGGCGTTTGCGGACATCGTCGGACTGATACATCACGTCGAACCCGGCCACGCGGGCGAACCCGGAACTGGCCGGCAGGTACGTCGTGAGGACTCGCATGGTGGTAGACTTGCCGGCCCCGTTGTTGCCGAGGAAGCCGACGAGTTCGCCGCGGGCGACCTCGAAGTTAATGCGATCGACGGCCACGACGGGGCCGTAGTGTTTGGTGAGGTTCTCGACCTGGATCGCCGGCTGCGTCATGAAGAAGTCCGCGTCCGCCCGGGGAGGGTCTTGGTGCGAAACTATGTTAGGGCGGATGCTGGAGGTGACAAGCGGCAGGCAGGGACTTGGCGGGCGTTCCCTCGGGCGGTTAGATTGGGTGCAACTTCCGGAGACTTGTCATGCCTCGAACAGTCACCGTTCGCTCGCAGTTGGCTTTCCTCGCCCGGCGGACGCCGTTCAAGTCGTTCGCGGTCACGCTCGAAAGTGGGGCAGACGTTATCGTGGAGCACCCAGAGAACGTTGCTTTCGATGCGTCTGAGAAAGGCGTGGATTTGGTCACGATCATCTCGAAGGGATTGGTCTATTGCACCTCATTGTCGGCCATCACAGGCGTGGTGGCCCTCGACACCGGCACGGCGACCTCGTAGCCTCACGCCCGCGCGACTTCGCGCGTCACCTTGCGCACGGCGGCGAGCAGGTCCGGCGGCAAGAACGGCTTCTTCACGAACTGCGTGCCAGCCTCTGGCGCACACTCTGGTTGTGGGTAGCCGGAGACGAGCACCACCGGCAAGTCCGGCCGCACCGCCCGGAGGCGGGCCATGAGCTTTCGCCCGGTCAGCCCCGGTAGCACCATGTCGGTCACGAGCAAGTCGATACTCGGCACGGCCTTCGCCAGCCGTGCCGCTTCGTCTCCGCTGGCGGCCTCCAGCACGCCGTACCCGACCGATTCCAGCACCACCTTCGCGACCGCCCGCACCCCCTCGTCGTCGTCCACCAGCAAGACCGACTCACCCGCATGGGGGATGTTCGGGACCACCGTCGCCAACTTCGGCGGCATCGCCGGGAAGTAGACGCGGAAGACCGTGCCCCCGCCCGGTTCCCGGTCCACTTCGACGTACCCGTGGTACCGGTCGACGACCTCGCCCACGCGGGCCGGTTCGCGATCGACAGTGCCGTTGTCCGCAACGGTCAGACAGGCGTAGCGGCCCGGCGGACACGCAGCCGGCCAACCCGGTCGGCCGGGGCCAACGACCACGGTCGATGTACGCAGGCCGATCACGCCGCCGGCCGGCATCGCGTCGCGGGCGGTCGAGACGAGGACTACGATCACCTCTTCCAGATGCCCCCGCGCGGCCAACACGGGCGGCACGCTTTCGCCGGGTCGGATGACGCACTCGATCCCCGGACCGGCGACCGCTCGGACCAGCGACGTGAGGTCTTCGACGACGCGGCTCAGACTGAGAACGGCCGGCTTGACCTCCGTCGGCTGGGCGAAGCTGCGGGCGGCAGTCGTCAGGGCGGCCGCGTGCTGGACACACGCCCGGATGACGCCCGCGTAGGCGTGGCCGGGGTGGCCAACGGGCACGCACTCGGTCAGCAGGTCAGCGTTCCCGCGAACGACGGCGAGCAGGTTGGCCAGGTCGTGCAGCACGCCCGCTGCTACCCGGCCGAGAATTTCGAGTTTCCCCGCCGGTTCGGCCTGCCGTTCGTCGACGGCCTCTGCCAGTGGCACATCGGTGGGTAGCGGTTGGTACACGCACGTCACGCCGCCGCCGCCGTCCACGGCCATCGACACTAGCACGGAAATCAGCCGGCCGTCCCGGTGTAGGCGGTCGGTGACGAACTCCCGCACCCGGACGCCAGCCGTGGCTTGCACGAACTGCCGGGTGTGTTCCGTGAACCGGGCGGTGGGCAGGAAGATCGGCGGGCGGCCGACCACGTCCGCCGCCGACCACCCGAACACGTCGGTCGCCGCGTCCGACCAGTAGGCGATCTGCCCGTCGGCGTTCAGCGCGATGACCGGGTGCGGCAGCGCGGCGACGACATCCGCGAGCAGCGCCTCATCGGCCGACGGCCCGAACACGTCCGACCGCAAGAAATGGTCGGTCGGCTGATCCTCGGCCAGCGGGCGAGTGGTCGGCCAACGCACGCTCCGAGGCGTTTCCTTCAGGATGACCGTATCGGGGGCCGGGGCGGGCGTGCGGATCAGTCCGCCGATCCGCTGGGTCAGGGTGAACACAGACGAAGACATGGAATATCCCCTGCGGTCGGCGTCGGTGGTTGATCGGGAGTGGGCCGAGTGATACGCTGCCCCTCTCCTGATCTTTTCGAGCGCGACACGCTGTCAACGCAATATGCGACGATCCTGGAGACGAAGAACCTGCCGAAGGTCGAGAAGGCGGTCAAACTGCGGCACGATCCGGCAAGCCGTGCCGTCTGCGGGATTCGTTCCGGCGGCAAAAGTGAGTTCACGGGATGTGGAAGAGGAACGCGAAGTGATTTTTGGGCGAAAGCCCCGGCACGGCCGTGCCGGGGCTTTCGCCCAAAAATCATTGGAAGAAGTCCGCGACCTTGCACGAGAAGCCCGGCAGCACGTCGCCGCCGGTGATGGTGTCCGACTCGTCGAGTTCCGTGCCCCGCATCGTGCCCGCGTAGACCATCACGGTTCGCGTCTCGGGATCGACGACCCAGACGAGCCGAACGCCTGCGGCAAGATATTCGCGAACTTTTTCGCGAACCGCCCCGGTGCGATCGCTCGGCGAACGAATCTCGACGGCAATATCGGGTGCGACGGCCGCATACTCGCTCGGACGATTGGGCATCCTCTCAAGGCTGAAGTAATAAACATCCGGCCCGCGAACCGTATCCGGATCGTGTTCGGTCACAACTCCGGATTCGCTTCCGACCCAGCCAAGCCGATTCGGCATCACCAAATTTTTGAGTAGCCAAACGATCTGGGCCTGCACCAGTCCATGTTCTTGTTTGGTCGGAGGCATCGCTACGATCTCCCCGCGCACGAGTTCTTGCTTTGAACCGTCCGCCGGCTCGGGCATATTCATAAACTCGGCCGCCGTGATGAGCTTCGTTGCAATCGCCGACATCTCGCACCCTCCGTCGATTGTCATTATCATATCACCCACCCCAACCGCCTTCCCATTCCAATCGGACCCTCCCCAATGCGCTGGCTCCTCCTGCTCCTGGTTCTCGCTCCGCACGCGGTTGCCGCCGACAAGCCCGTGCCCACGAAGGACGCGGCCGCCAAGATGACGGCCCCGCCCGGCTTTAACGTCACGCTGTTCGCCGGCGAGCCGGATGTGGTGCAGCCGATTGCGTTCGCCTTCGACGATCGCGGCCGCATGTGGGTGGTCGAGTGCCTCAGCTACCCGAAGTGGCGGGCCGACGGCAAAGGCAATGACCGCGTCATCATCCTCGAAGACACCGACGGCGACGGCGTCCACGACAAGAAGACCGTCGTTCTCGATAACGGCGTCAACCTCTCCGGCATCGAACTCGGCTTCGGCGGCGTCTGGCTCTGCTCCACGCCGAACCTCGTCTTCATTCCTATCAAGGACGACAAGCCGAGTGGCGAACCGCAAGTCGTGCTCGACGGCTGGAACCTGAAGGACGCGAAGCACAACGCCTTTAACAGCCTCATCTGGGGGCCGGACGGCTGGCTCTACGGCTGCAACGGCATTCAGACGAAGTCGTGGGTGGGTGCCCCCGGCACGCCGCACGACAAGCGGACGTACATGGACTGCGGCGTCTGGAAGTACCACCCGACGCGCAAGGTCTTCGAGGTGGTCGCCACCGGCACGACGAACCCGTGGGGTCTCGACTTCGACGAACACGGCGAGATGTTCATCACCAACTGCGTGATTGACCACCTGTTCCACGTCGTGCCCGGCGGCCGGTACACGCGGATGTACGGCCAGGACCCGAACCCCTACGCCTTCGGCCTGATGAGCAGTGCCGTGGACTACAAGCACTGGGGCGGCGGCCACTGGACCGAGAGCCGGGCGGACAAGAAGACGGGCGCGATCCAGAAGGCCCACGACGACGCCGGCGGCGGCCACGCCCACAGCGGGGCGGCCATCTACCTCGGCGACAACTTCCCGAAGGAGTACCGCAACACGCTGTTCACCTGCAATATTCACGGCAACCGGCTGAACAACGACGGCCTCGAACGCACCGCCTCCGGCATGAAGGGCGTGCGACGGCCGGACTTCCTGTTCGCCAACGACCCGTGGTTCCGCGGCATCTGCGTCAAGCAGGGGCCGGAGGGGGCGCTCTACGTCAGCGACTGGTGCGACACCGGCGAGTGCCACAACTATGACGTGGCCGACACCACCAACGGCCGCATCTACCGCGTGGCCTACGGCAAGCCGAAGAAGTTCGACGGCGACGTGGCGAAGATGACGGACACGGAGTTGGTGAACTCGGCGACGAGTACAAACGAATGGCTATCCCGGAAGGCGCGGCGGGTGATCCAAGAGCGGGTGGCGGCCGGCATCAAAGTACCCGTCGTGATGCCGAGTTTATTTGCCGCCCGGCCGGTAGACGAACGGGTTCTCCTTCGCCAACTCTGGACGTACCAGGTTGCGGGCGAATTCATGGTCGCCGCCGGGACCATCCCGGTTCCGCTTCGCCTGGCGTACGTGCGATCCATCGCCCCGCCGTACGCCAGCACCCTCGCCGTGTTCGCGCAAGACGATTCCCCGGCCGTCCGCGGGGCCATAGCTCAGAAACTCTCGCTGCTGAGTTGGGAGAAAGCGACACCAGTTATTACGACACTCTTCGCGCACGCCGCCGACAACGCCGACGACAAGCTCACGCAGCTCTACTGGCTCGGCATCCAGCCCGCCGTACTCGCACAACCGGCCGAGGCGTTGAAGCTCGTCAACGTCATCGCCATCCGTCGCGTGCGGACGAACATCGTCCGCCTTGTGCTGTCGCTCCCCAAGTCCGACCCGGCGACGCAACTCGACACCGTGTTCCCGCTCCTGACGGCGGCCGACAACGACGAGAAGCGGCATGACATCCTCCTGGGCATCCAACTGGCGTTCGAGGACCGCAAGAGCGTGAAGCCGCCGGCGAGTTGGCAGGGCGTGTATGAGAAGCTCTCGACGCACTCGAACACGAGCATCCGGGAACTCGCCGACGACCTCGCCCTGAAGTTCGGCGATCAGCGGGCCGTGGTGCTGCTGGCGTTCCAGGCCGCGAACGACAAGCTCCCGGCCCAAGACCGCGTGCGGGCCATCGAGAAGTTGCTGCCGGTGAAGCCGCAAGACTTCGCGGAAGCGTTGCAGAAGTGGCTCGACGATCCGAAGGTCCGCGGGGCCGCCATCCGCGGCCTGGCGAGCTATTCGGACGCCACCATCCCGGCCAAGATTCTGCCGCTCTACGCCAGCCTCCCCGTCGACGAGAAGGCCGACGCGATTCTCACGCTCGCGGCCCGACCGACGTTCGCGATGGCGTTGCTCGACGCCGTGGAGAAGGGCCAGATTCCGAAGGGCGACATCACGGCGTTCGCCGCCCGGCAGATCACCGCCCTCAACAATAAGGACGTGACGGCCAAGCTCACCACCGTCTGGGGCAGCGTGAAAGCCGCGAACGCCACTCGGGCCGAACAGACGAAGAAGCTCAAGGCCCTGCTGACGGCCGACTACCTGAAGTCGGCCGACGTGACCCGCGGCAGGGCGTTGTTCACGAAGAGTTGCGCGACCTGCCACAAGCTGTTCGGCGAGGGCAACGACGTGGGGCCGGAACTCACCGGCAGTCAGCGCGGCGTGCTCGACTATGTGCTGGAGAACGTTCTCGACCCGAACGCGGTGGTGCCGTTCGACTACAAGATGGTGCAGTTCAACTTGCTCGATGGCCGCGTGGTGACGGGCCTCGTGAAGAAGGAGACGGCCCAATCGGTGACGGTGCGCACGGCCAACGAGCAGATCGTAATCGGGAAGGACGACATTGAGAAGCGAACGCCGACGAACAACTCGGTGATGCCGGAGGGGCTGTTCGATGCGCTGAAAGACGAGGAGGTTCGCGACCTGGTGGCGTACTTGCAGAAAAAATAGCCGAACGGGAGAACGTAAGTCCGCCGGTTCTTCCTTTATTCAGGAAGCACCCCCATACAGGCCATCCGACCGCCGCGGGACCGCACCCGGGCGGACTTTGCCAGGGATTATTCCGACCGGTTCGGAACGGTCATTGCACGACACAGTCTCTCGCCCACCCTATCTCCCAACAGAAGGTGAGTCATGAACCAGAAACACCACGGCGGTCCAGCACCGGTACCAGCCGGAAATCAGTCGAAGAAAGGGCCTGCTCTCGGGGATCTGAGTGAAGACGCTCCGGCACCCGACAACGAGGGGACCGGCTTCCAGGAACAAGACGTGCAGCGCCGCCTGGGCGACTTCACCGGGAAGGGCGAACACTCGATCCAGCAACCGACGAAACGGAATGACGGTGCGAAGAAGAGTTCCTGATCGTTGTGAAATCGCAACGCGGCGGATCGTCTCTCAATCAGAGAGGCGACCAGTCGCGCCGGATTTTGCACATCGACAAAAAAACCTCGCTCCGCTGACTGCGGAACGAGGGTTTATCTCACCGGCGATTGTCTGTCGATCCTGGAAGAATCAGGAGTGGTTGCCGCCGAGGTTCTTGCTGCCTTGCTCGGTGCGATCCGAGCCGGACACTTTCACGATCTTGTTGTACACGCCCAGCAGTAGGAATGGTGCTGCCCACTGGCCGACGAAAAGCGCGCCATGTTTGTTGCCCGCCGCTCCGAGGGCGAGCGAGGCCACCATCGACGCACCGGCCGCCCACAGGAACGTGTCGGACGGCAGTTGGGCTGTGTACTCTTCGATGCCGCGGGCAATCGGGCCTTCCTTGTGGCGTTCCGGCTCGCTACCCTTGCGGCTCACGCTGTCCAGGGCGTCTTTTGCGGTGTCTTTGACCGCGGCGACCGTTTCCTTCGCGCTGTCTTTCACGGCATTCGCACCGCGTTGGAGGGTTCCAGAGTCCATGTTGACATCTCCTTAAATCGGAATTCGGGCTGACTCCTACCGTGCAGTTTCGATGCCAGTCCGCAGCGAAACGGTTGCCGCTAAACCGTCCTCGTCACCGGCATCGTCGTGTGGAAGTTCGCGTCGCCGATGAGGCAAGGCCGCTTGTACTGCTCCGACGCGCCGCCGGTCTTCTTTAGTCGCTCGGCGTCCCACTTCGCCCAGGTGCCGGCGGGCAGGAGCTTCGCGCGAATCGGCCCGAGGCGAGCGCTCTCGCGCTTGGCCGCGTACTCGATGTTCTGCACGCCGAGTTCGCGGTCGAGCGCGGTCACGAACTGCCGCAGTTGTCCCGCGTTCGTCGCGTCGGGTTCTTCGAGGAAGATCGCGTAGTACGGCTCGCGGTCGTCGAAGACCGGCGAGAGCGTGTAGCCGGTGATCGGCTGCGGGATCGTCTTCAGCACGGCGTCCACCGCCTTCGTGACGTGGTGCTCGCTCAGCTTCTCGCCGGTGATGTTCGCGAACCGGCTACCCTTCCCCAGGAACTCGACCATCGGCGTGCGGCCGAGGAAGCCGGTGACTCGCACGAGGTCCGAGATGTGGTAGCGGTACAGGCCGTACAGCGTGGTCGGCAGGATGTAGTAGCTGCCGCCCTCCGTGATCTCGTGGGCCGCCAGCACGGTCGGCTGCTTCGCGTCGATCTCGTGCTCCGGGATGAACTCGAAGTAGTGCGAGAGGATGTCCAGCACGCCGCTCGGCGTGCTGTTCGCGAACGGGATCGTCATGCGGCCTTCGCTGGCGAGCAAGCCCAGGTCTCGTACGGGCGTGTCGCCGTAGTACGGGGAAAGCTGCCGCAGGTACGGCCCCATGCTGCCGCCGGTCCAGGTGTTCACGATGGTCGCGTGGCTCGGCCAGACGTCCTGCGGGTAAAGCCGGCCCAGCTTCTCGGCGGCGGCCGCCAGTTCGCGCGACCGGCCGGGGTTCGGCTTCAGCCGCGGCGTGAGTACGCTTCGCACGTCGGCCGGGATGTCCAGGTCGGCCCGCAGTGTGCCGTCGTGCAGGTCCTTCAACAAGCCCTCGCGTTGCGAATCCAGCGTGCGGGCCAGTTGCACGAGCGTGCTGGGGTTCGCGGCCATGAACTGTGACACGTTGCGGTCCATCGAAAACCGCAGGGCGACGTAATACTTCGCGAGTGCATCCTTGATTTTCCCCGTCTCGTGCGGCACGGCGTACAGCCGACGGATGAGCCGCATTTGCACCTTCGCGGTGAACCCGGTGAGGTTGCCGCATGGGATGCCGGCACTCGTGCGGAACTCGTCCGGGTCGCCGACCATCTGCACGATCGGCCGCATGGCGATGCGGCGGCCGCGGTGGTCGCGGTACATCTTCACGCCCCACATGTTCCACCCGCGGCGGTAGGCGGCGAGGTAGTCGCGGGTGACAGGGATGAGCTTGCGCGAAGCCGTGGTGCCGCTAGTGAGCGCGAACATCAGCACGCGGTCGTCGGCGAGCAACGCGTTCGTGTCGCCGGCCTGCACCTTCTCGATGTACGGGGCGACGTACTCATACGGTGCGACCGGCACGTTCTTGCGGAAGTCGTCCGCGGTGCGAATGTCGGCGAAGTGGTGATCGCGGCCGAAGCCGGTGTTCGCCTGCTTGCGGACGATGCGGTCGAGCACCGCCGCCTGCACGGCTCGCGGGTCGTCGCACTGTTGCTCGAAGCGACGGAGTTGCCGCCGCACCGGCCATGTGATGAGCCGGCCGACGCGCACGAGGAGAAAGCGTTTCAGGGACATGCCAGTTATCGTAGGGGTTCGGGTTCGCTAAGCGGGTCCGTTCCGCTTTGCCTCCAACTCCTGCCACCGTGCGTACAGGTGATCGACCGCGTGCTGCGCCGCTTCCATCAGCCGGCAGGCTTCCGTGAGGACGGCATGGCCAGCCATCGCGGATCGCTCGACTTCGGCCTGCCGGACGGCGAGTTGCTCCTCGGCCGCGTGGATGGTCGTTTCCATCTCGTCGAGTTCCTTCTGCTCGCGGAAGCTCAGCC
>JBBQCQ010000047.1:0-11439 GCA_038318835.1 Gemmatales bacterium
GAACCAACTGCTGACGCCGAAGTTGTTCGAGCAACAGGCCCACGACTTCTTCAGCCAGACGGTCGCGAAGGTGTACCACGGCTATGAGAAGCGTCTACGGGCCGCGAACGCGATGGACTTCGACGACCTGCTGTACCTGCCGGCCCTGGCGATGCGGTACAACGAGGAACTGCGGGCCGACCTGGATGCCCGCTTTCGCTACGTGATGGTGGACGAATACCAGGACACGAACTCGGCCCAATATGAAATCGCCCGCCGCCTATCGCTGAACTACCCGAACCTGTGCGTGGTCGGCGACCCGGATCAGTCGATCTACAAATGGCGCGGTTCCGACATCAAGAACATCCTCGACTTCGAGCGAGACTTCCCCGCGGCGAAGGTCATCACGCTCACGCAGAACTATCGCAGCACGAAGGCCATCCTGCACGCGGCCAGCACGGTTATCGATCAGAACAAGCACCGCAAGAAGAAGACTCTGGTCACGGCCAACCCACAAGGCGAACCGGTCACGATCCTGAACTTCAACAGCGGGCTGGACGAAGCCGAGGGTGTCGTCGAGCGGATCAAGAAGGCCGTCACGAACGGGAAGGCGAAGTACCGCGACTTCGCGATTTTCATGCGGATCAACGCCCTCACGCGGACGCTGGAATCTGCCTTTGTCAAGCACGGCGTGCCGTTCCAGATCGTGAAGGGGCTGGCGTTCTTCGACCGCAAAGAAAACAAGGACGTGCTCGCCTACCTGCGGTTGCTCGTCAACCCGGACGACACCGTGTCGTTCCTGCGCGTGGTGAACGCACCGACCCGCGGCATCGGCAAGACGAGCCTCGACCGGCTCGTCTCCTACGCCGAACGCAACGAGATCAGCCTGATGTCGGCAGCCGGGATGGTCACGAAAATCCCCGAAATCAAGGGTAAGGCGGCGACTGGCGTGCGGGACTTCTACCGCATCCTCGCCGACCTGCGGACGCAGTTAGAGCACCCGCCGCACGAACTCATCGCGATGGTGCTCGACAAGTCCGGCTATCGTAAGGCACTGCAAGAATCGACCGACGACGAGGACGCCGACCGGCTGGCGAACATCGAAGAACTCGTGACGGCCGCGAAGCAGTTCTACGACGAAGACAACTCGCGGGCGCTCGGCGACTTCCTCGAACAGATCGCGCTCGCGTCCGACGTGGACGCCTGGGACGAGTCGGCCGATCATGTATCGGTGATGACGCTGCACGCCGCGAAGGGGCTGGAGTTCCCCATCGTCTACCTGCTGGCGACGGAGCAGGGGCTGTTGCCGCATGAGCGGAGTCTTGCGAAGGACGAAGACGTGGAGGAGGAACGCCGGCTGTTCTTCGTCGGCATGACGCGGGCGATGAAGGAACTGTACCTGTGTCACGCCCGGTTGCGGGAGTTCCGCGGGCAGGCGATGTATCAGGTGCCGAGCATGTTCCTGGACGAACTGCCGGCCGACGTGGTGCGGCAGGACGTGTCGCAAGAACGGAACCCAGCCCGCGGGGCCATCGACGAGTGGCGGGCGAAGGCCGGCTACGCCAATACGAACTTCCTGCCGGGGCCAGGCGACCGGCCGCGGAAGATGGAGCCGTACAAGCCGCCGACCGAAGGCGGTGACCCGAGCGAGTTCTTCGTCGGGGCCGTGGTGCAGCACGACGAGTACGGCGTCGGCCAGATCACCGACCTGAGCGGCTTCGGGGCGTTGCGGCGGGTGAAGGTACGGTTCGCCTCGGCCGGCGAGAAGACGTTCGTGGCCGACAAGGTGAAGATGCGGGTCGTGAAGCGGAAGTGAAGGGATGGCCATTTCCCGGCCTTCGGCTTACACCGAATCGCATACGGTTTCCTTCCCCACGATACACCGCCATGTTCACTCTCTCCGCCTTCGCCGATGAGATTTCCTCCGACCCCCGTGAGCAAATCGGGGTTCTGAAGGCGTCCAACATCCGGCACGTCGAGTTCCGCTCGATCTACAAAACGAACTGCCTGGCCCTGACGGGCGAGCAGATCGACCACTTCAAGAGCTTGATCGACGGCGAGGGCGTGGCCCTTTCGGCTCTCGGCTCGCCCATCGGCAAGATACCCATCGATTCGCCGTTTGAGGAGCACCTCGACAAGTTCAAGAAGGCGATGGAGCTATGCCACAAGCTCTGCACGCCGAATATGCGGGTGTTCAGCTACTACCCGCCGGCGAACTTCGATGGCAACTGGGCACCGCACCGCGACGAGGTCATCCGCCGGATGCGGGTGAAGGCCGAGTTGGCCGCGAAGGAGAAGATCAAGCTGTTCCACGAGAACGAGCACAAGATTTTCGGCGATTCGCCGCAGCGGGTGGCCGACCTGATGAAGGGCGTCGATCACCCGGCGTTGCGCTCGGCTTACGACGCGGCCAACTGGGTGTTCTGCGGATACGACCCAGTCGAGGGGTGGGAACTGACGAAGCAGTACGTCGAGCACTTCCACATCAAGGACTGGAAGGGCACCGGCGAACACGAACACACCGGCCGCATCCCCGGCACCGGGGATGGCAACATCGCGTATAGCATCAAGGACGCGGTGGAACACGGCTACGACGGGTTCGCCGTGATGGAACCGCACCTCCGCGGCGGCGGCCCCACCGGCGGTATGACCGGACCGGACCTGTTCCCGCTCGCGGTCGAAGCGTTCCGCCACATCCTGCATGCCTGCGGCGGAGCGGAGCGATTCTAATAATAGGGTTGCACGATCACTTCTTGCAATAGCTCAGCGCCAACAGCGCGAACGGCGTCGCGAGTTCCGGCAGGTTCTCCAGGAAGTCCTTGTTCTCGTTCGCCCAACTCCCGTCGGGCTTCTGCTTGTCCTTCAATGTGGTGAACAGTTCTTCCCGCCACTCGTGCTTGATGCCCTGCGCGTCGGCGAAGTTCTCTTCGCCGAGGGCGTCCATCGCCTTCGCAAAGACGTGGTAGTAGTAGAACAGGCCGGTCGTCCCCATGCCGGGGTTTTCCTTCAGCGTGTAGTGCTTGCGAATCCAGCCGACGGCCGCCTTCACCCGCGGGTCGTCCTTGCTCACGCCGGCGTACAGGAAACTCTTGAGGCCGGCGTAGGTCATACCGCCCTCGCTCCGAAGGCCGCCGGCCGCGGTCCGCTTCGGGCTTTTCGGATCGTTGGCTTGGGCGGTGTTGTACACCATCCCGCCCTTGTTTTCGTCGTCCACCTTCTTCGCGTAGTCCAGATTGTTGAACTCGCCCGGCAGGTTCTGGCTGCGCGACAGAAACGTGACGGCCCGCTTGATGGCCGCATCGTCCTTATCGGCCCCGCCGGCCACGAGGGCTTCGAGGAAGAAGTGTGTGTTGGATAGGTCCGCCCCGCCGCGGCCACCCTTCTTGTCGTAACCGGCCCCGCCGAACTTGGCGTCCTTGTCGTCCACGTCGCCGCCGTCGCCGTACTGGAGAGTCCGCAGGAACTTCGTCGCGGCGGCAATGACCGCGTCGTACTTCTTGTCAGTGTTCGCTTCCTTGAAGGCCATCACGGCCAGCGATGTGGTGTAGTTCGCCAGCCCGCGGTTGTAAACGCCGCCGTCGCCCTTCACGGCCTTTTCGAGATACTGCAAACCCTTCGCCACGACCTCATCGGTGGCCGGTTTACCAGCACGAATCAGCGCGGCCAGAGCCAGTCCGGTGATGCCCGGTTCGCCTAACTCCGGCCGAGCGAAACTGCCGTCGGCCTTCTGGACTTTCTTCAAGAAGTCATACCCTTTGTCGAACGTCGCCTGCCAGGCCTTCGCATCCACGGCCGCTCCGAGGTGGGGGCGAAGTCCAACGAGGGCGGCGGAAGCGAACAGGAAGTGGCGACGGGGCAAAAGTAACGACGGCATGCGAACACTCCAGGGAAATTGGTGTGGCCTCTTTATACAAATTGCGTGCCGCGGACGGTCTGCACGGTTACCCCGTCGATGCAACCCTCCCAGATGGGCGGGACCGCGCAACCGCGCAGGGCGTGACCACCCGTGGCAAAGAGTTGACCACTTCACGAAACTGTTAAGCCTTTCCTTGTCGTCGAAGTCGTTCCGGGAATATAATCGTCCAGGAACGATTGCTCCGAATCCGCGGTGGGATAGCCCATGCATCACCGCCCACGTTTACTTCAGATTGGTACGTCGCCCGCTGCGATGAGCGAAATCGTCGCGCACGCCGACGTCTCCGTCGCCATCAGCCCCGGCGATGCCGCCGAGCGGCTGCGCACCGGCCTGTTCGATGGCGTGATCGTTTCGGATACACTCAGCAGCGAACTCATCGAGCGATATTGCCGCGACGAGATCATCCTTAGCAATCTCGACCAGGGCATTGCCTCGCTCGATCTGAGTGGGCACATCACGTGGGCGAACGTGGTTCTCCGCGGGTGGTGTCTGGAGAACCCCCTCGGTCAGCAACTGATCGCTGCTCTGAACAATCCCTCCTCATCGGCGAAACCTTCGGTCCTGGCCAGCGACCACGCGGACCCTCTCCAGGCGGCGATCCGGGGGCAGGCCGTTTCCTTCCGCATCCACCGACAGGAACCGGCCGCGCAGTCCTACCTCGATGTCCGCATTCGCCCGGTCTTTTCCGGCAATGGGTCGGTGGTTCAACTCGTGAGCATCCTGCAAAACGTGACGGCCGAGGTCGAACAGCAACGCAAGTTGCACGCCCTCTATACGTCAGGCCGGGAACTTGCCGCCCTCGAACCCGATCTGCTTGCCGAGATGAACGTGCCGACACGGATCGAGTTGCTCAAGAAGAACATCCGCAAGCACGTCCACGACCTGTTGCGTTACGAGACGATCGAAGTTCGGCTGCTCGACAAGCAAACGGGCGAACTTACCCCGCTGCTCGAAGACGGCATGACGGAGTTGGCCGCCAACCGCCACCTCTACGCCCGGCCCGATGGCAACGGCGTGACGGGTCACGTGGCCTACACGGGCGAAAGCTATCTCTGTCACGACACGTCGCACGACCCATACTACCTCGAAGGGGCCAAGGACGCGAAAAGCTCGCTGACTGTTCCCCTCAAGTTCGCTGATGAGGTGGTCGGCACCCTGAACGTTGAGAGCCACAACACGAACGCCTTCGGTCCCGACGACCTGCAATTCACCGAACTCTTCAGCAAAGAAATCGCCTCGGCCCTGAACACCCTCGACTTGCTGACGGCGCAACAATCCTGCACGCTCTCCGAGTCGATGGAGGCGGTGAACAAAGAACTGGCACTGCCAGTCGATGATGTGCTGGCGAACGCGGCTCTCTTGTACGCCCGGCTGCACGCCCAGGACGAGGACGCGGCCCGGCACCTGCGGCGGATCATGCAGAGCGCCCGGCAGATGAAGGAGTGCGTCCACAAGATCGGCCGCGATATGATCGTCAGCACCGGCTCGCCGTGCGACGCAATCCCGCTGATCGGCAAGCGTGTCCTGGTGATCGAGCAGGACGGGCAGTTCCGCAAACAAGCGCACCTCATGCTCGGCCGACTGGGGGCGGAGGTGGAAACCGTCGGCACCGCGGCCGAGGCACTCGCGCTTGTTAACGACGCATTCTATGATGCAGTCCTCCAGGAGATTCGCCCGATCGACATGAGCGGGTACGACGCCTTCCGCAGTATTCGCCTGGCGATGCCGACCTGTCGCGTGGCCTTCACCACCGGCTTCGGGTACGACGCCCAGCACAGCATCGTGAAGGCCCGCATGGACGGCCTCCAGCACGTCATCTTCAAGCCCTTCCGGGCCGAGCAAGTGGTCGGGGCCGTGACCGCCCCGACGCCACCGGCTCCGACCGCCCAGCCCATCTCCGCGGTTAACTAACAGTGATTGTTCCCGCGATTCTGTTCATGGCCCTATGGGTCGGTCATGCTTGCGTGTGGACCTACGCGCTGAACTGCCTGTACGGCCGACCGATCCCGAAGCGGTTCCTGAAGCCGTGGCGGCTGCTCACCGGAATTGTGATCGTCGCCGGGTTGCCGCTGTTGTGGTGGTCGTTCGACTACGAAGTCCGCGGTGAACTTTATCCTGTCGGACTCTGGTCGATCCTGGTGTACTGCTATTTCGCAAACTGCTTGTTTCTGGGGCTGGTCGCCTTCCCGCTCATTACGCTCGTGCGCCTGTCGCGCCACCGGCCCGCCGCCGTGACGCATCAGTCCACCCGCACGTTCGACCTCTGGCCCGAACTCGGCGTGAAACTGATCGGCGACGGGAAGTGGTCGCGACTGGCCCGACTGCCGGGCAACGACATCTTCCGCATTGACTTCACCGACCTGACCCTGAACCGGCGTGACCTGCACGCGGTGTGGGACGGGCTCACCATCCTTGTGCTCAGCGACCTGCACTTTCACGGCACGCCGTCTCGCGAATTCTTCCAACGAATCCTCGACGAGATCGCCACCCAACCGCAGCCCGATCTTGTCGCTCTCGTTGGCGACTTCGTGGACACCGACAGGCATCACGAATGGATCGTGCCGCTCCTGGGGCAGTTAAAGGCACGCGAGCACTGCCTCGCCATTCTCGGCAATCACGACGCCTACCACGATCCGCAGCGCGTGCGAGAAGAACTTCGCAAGGCGGGCTATCGGGTGCTGTCGCGGTCGTCCGAGGAAGTGCGCATTCGCGGCGTGGCCTGCCGGGTGGTGGGCCACGAGGGGCCGTGGTTCCCGCCGCCGGACGACTTGCCGCCCCCGAACGACGCCTTTCGACTGTGCCTGAGTCACTCGCCGGACAACTTCTACTGGGGGCAGGCGCAACGGATCAACCTCATGCTCTGCGGGCACGTCCACGGCGGGCAGATTCGGCTGCCGGTCGTCGGTTCGATCTTCGTGCCGAGTGTGTACAGCCGGCGGTTCGATCAGGGCGTCTTCGAGCAGAACGGTACCATCATGGTCGTCGGCCGCGGGTTGAGCGGGAAGGAACCGTTGCGGTTCCACTGCCGCCCGCAGGTCATTCGCATCACGCTGAAGGGGAAGACATGAGCGTCACCCGGTGCGCCCTGTTGTTCGTGCTAGCCGCGGTCGGATGTTCCTCGCCCGCTCCTCCCGCGGCCGACCTCGACCCGAAGCCGGTCGAGCTTGCGGGTTTGCACAACGTCTATCGCGTCACGCCGAACGTCTATAGTGGCAACTCGCCGGATGGTGAGGAAGGCTTTCAATCGCTGAAGCATCTGGGGGTTCGCACGGTCGTCTCCGTGGACGGGGCAGCCCCCGACGTGGACACGGCGAAGTGGTTCGGCCTTCGGTACGTTCACCTGCCGATCGGCTACGACGGCATCACCGAACCGCGGCTCGTCGAGATCGCGAAGGCTCTCCGCGACCTGCCAGGGCCGGTCTACGTCCACTGCCACCACGGCAAGCACCGCGGTCCCGCCGCGACCGTCGCGGCCGTGCGCTGCCTGGATGGCAACTGCTCGGCGGCCGCGGCCGTGAACTTCTTGAAGGCCGCCGGGACCGACCCGCGATACCTCGGCCTGTACGCCGCCGCGGAACGTCCGCCGCCGCCACTCGATGCCGCCGCGGTTGCATTCCCGGAAGTCGCCGACGTTCCCGACCTCACGAAGCGGATGGTCGAACTCGATGAAACGTGGGACGCCATCATGAAGAAGCCGACCGCGAAGGACGCCTTCTTGCTCGTCGAACAGTACCGCGAACTCGGCCGGGCGACCGCGCAACAGAACGAAGACTTCCGCAGGTTGCTGAACGCCGCCCTCACGGAGGCGGAAGCGTTCGAGAAGGCATTTCGAGAGGGTCGCGACGCCGGGCCGTTCCTGGCGAAATCCGCGGTGGCCTGCACGAACTGTCACGCGAAGTTCCGCGACCGGCGCATATCTTCAACACCATGACACTCCCGCGACTGCTCATCACGCTCGGCGATGTGGCCGGCATCGGCCCGGAAATCGTCACGAAGGCGTGGCCGGACCTCTCGGCCTACTGTCGGCCGCTCGTCGTCGGCGACCCGGCGAAACTGCCCGCCGGCATTCCGTGCGTTAACCCGTCGCACGCCGACCTCAGCCGCGTGCCGCTCGGCACCGTCACCGCCGAGGGCGGGCAGGCCGCTTACGACTGGCTCGTGTATGCCATCGACGATTGCCTCGCGGATCGGGCCGACGGCATTGTTACCTGCCCCCTGCACAAGGAAGGTCTGCACGCCGCGAACATCCATTACCCCGGCCACACGGAAATCCTCGCCGACCGCACCGGCACCACGTCCTTCGCGATGCTCTTGTACGACGACGAACTGCCGCTCGCCGTCGCGCACGTCACGCTGCACCGTGCGCTGTCCAGCGTCTTCGAGCACATCACGCCGGACACGGTCCTCGGCAAGATTCGCCTGCTCCACAACATCCTGCCGAAGCTGACCGGCAAGCCCGCCCGCATCGGGGTAGCCGCGCTGAACCCGCACGCCAGCGACGGCGGCTTGTTCGGCCACGAAGAAGCCACCGTCATCACCCCAGCCGTGCTCGCCGCTCGCAACGAGGGCATCGACGCCCGCGGGCCGATTGCATCCGACGCGATTTTCCTGCCGCACAACCGTGCCCGGTTCGACGGCATCGTGGCCATGTATCACGATCAAGGGCACATCGCCATGAAGTTGCTCGGCGGGCGGCGGGCGGTGAACATCTCGGCCGGCTTGCCCATCGTCCGCACGAGTGTGGCCCATGGCACCGCCTACGACATCGTCGGCCAGGGCATCGCCGACCCCAGCAGCCTCGTGTCGGCCGTGCGTGTGGCCGCCCGATTAGCCGCCGCTAGATTGAAAGCACTCCAGCCGGCCTAATTCGGATAACTGTCACCGCGTGAGGCCGGGCGAGGGAACTCGGACGGGTGTCGTCGCCGACTTGAGTGGGTTCACGTAAAAATAGACCCATGCTCTTCGACACCCTCACCATCCTCGGCGTCGGTCTGCTCGGCGGGTCGCTCGGTCTGGCCGCGAAGTCGCACGGCCTCGTCCGTCGAGTCGTCGGTGTCGGCCGGGATGTCGCCCGACTATCCGAATCGCAGGCGGCTGGGCAACTCGATGATTTCACCACAGATCTCGCTGACGGCGTGCGTGCCGCCGATCTTGTCGTGGTCTGCACGCCCGTCGATCTGATCGCGCAACACGTCCGCGAGGTGGCCGCGGCCGCGAAGGTCGGGTGCCTCGTCACCGATGTGGGTAGCACCAAGTCCGAGATCCTCTCGCAACTCCAGAACCCATTCCCGGAGAAGATCACGTTCGTCGGCAGTCACCCGATGGCGGGGTCGGAGAAGAAGGGGGCTGGCCACGCCACGCCGAACTTGTTCCACGGCCGCGTGACCATCATCACGCCAACCGCCGACACGCCGCCGCGGGCAGTGGCAGCCGTTCGCGAATTCTGGGAGCGAGTCGGCTGCCGCGTGATGACGATGACCCCGGAGGAACACGACCGGGCCGTGGCCCTCGTCAGCCACCTGCCGCACGTCGTGGCGGCGGCGCTGGCCGGGGCGGTCGATCCGGCGTTGCTCGCCGTGTCGGCCGGCGGGTTCCGCGATACGACGCGGATCGCGGCCGCGTCGCCGGCCATCTGGGAGCCAATCTTTCGCACGAACCGCCGTGAGGTGCTGGCCGCGTGTGCGGCCTTCTCGGAGCGGTTCGACGAGTTCCGCCGCCTGCTCGAAGCCAACGATGGGGCGGGGCTGATCCACTGGTTGAACGAAGGGAAGCGGGTGCGCGATGCTCTGGGAAGTTGAGATTCGACCGCTCGGCCGCGACGCGGAACGGGAGCGGGTGTGCGACGAGTTCGACCTGCTCACGCACGGCAATCGCGGCGGCGACCTCGTCTCCGCGGCCACCCGCGGGTATCTGCTCGAAGGCAACCTAGACGCCCCTGCCGTGGCCCGCTTCTGCAACGAACTGCTCGTCGATCCGCTCGTCGAAGGGGTGAAAATCTCGCCGCTCGGCACAACGCTGGACGGCCCCGCGTTCACGGTGCTGCTGATGCCGGGTGTCATGGACCCGGTAACGGAGAGTGTGCTGAAAGCCGCAGCCGACCTGAAGGTGCCGGTCTCGCAGGTGCGGACCTTCCGCCGGTACTTCTCGCGCGACACTGTTTCGGCCCAGGACCGCGATACGCTCGTTCGCAAGGTGCTGGCCAACGACGCCATCGAACAAGTCGTGATTGGCCCACTCAAGAGCGATCACCTCGCCCTCGGCCGGCCGTACACCTTCAAGCTCCTCACCGTGCCACTCCGCAGCCTCGACGACGCCGGGCTGATGAAGGTGAGCAAAGACGGCCAACTCGCGCTCACCATCGAGGAGATGCGGACGATCCGGCAGAACTTTCAGGAGCAGGACCGCGATCCGACCGATTGCGAACTCGAATCGATCGCGCAGACGTGGTCGGAACACTGCTCGCACAAGACGCTGAAAGGTCAGATCGCCTACACCGAGACGATCGACGGCCGGACCCGCACGACGCACTACAAGAACATGCTGAAGGAGACGATCTTCGCGGCCACGCAGATGATTCGCGCGCGACTCGGGGCGGAGGACTGGTGCGTGAGCGTGTTCTCGGACAATGCCGGTGTGGTGAAGTTCGACGAGCGGTTCCACGTCTGCTTTAAGGTCGAGACGCATAACCGGCCGTCGGCCATCGAACCGTATGGCGGCGCGAACACCGGCCTCGGCGGCGTCATCCGCGACGTGCTCGGCACGGCCCTCGGCGGCAAACCGATCTGCAACACCGACGTGTTCTGCTTCGCCCCGCCCGACTTCCCGCCGGAAGAACTGCCGCCGGGCGTGTTGCACCCGCGGCGAGTCATGCACGGCGTCGTCGCTGGCGTCCGCGACTACGGCAACCGCATGGGCATCCCGACCGTGAACGGCTCGGTCTACTTCGAGGAACGGTATCTGGCGAACCCGCTCGTCTTCTGTGGCACCGTCGGCCTCATCCCGGTAGACAAGGCCGACAAACAAGTCATGGCCGGCGACCTGATCGTGGCCGTCGGCGGGCGGACCGGCCGCGACGGCATCCACGGCGCGACGTTCTCATCCGAAGGGCTGACGGAGCAGTCGGAGAAGATCAGCGGCGGGGCGGTGCAGATCGGCAACGCCATCGCCGAGAAGAAAGTCCTGGACGTGATCCTGCAAGCCCGCGACCGGGGGTTGTACACGGCCATCACCGACTGCGGGGCCGGCGGGTTCAGTTCCGCCGTCGGCGAGATGGGGGCCGAACTTGGGGCACGTGTGGAGTTGGAGAATTGCCCTCTGAAGTACGAGGGGCTGAGCTACACCGAAATCTGGATCAGCGAATCGCAGGAGCGGATGGTCCTGAGCGTGCCGCCGGAGAAGTGGGAACAACTGCGGAAGCTGTGCGAGAGCGAGAATGTCGAAGCGGCCGTCCTCGGTACCTTCGAGCCGACCGGCCGATTGAAGCTCACCTACCGCGGGCAGCAAGTCGCGGATGTGTCGATGCACTTCCTGCACGACGGCCGGCC
>JBBQCQ010000048.1:0-11347 GCA_038318835.1 Gemmatales bacterium
AACGATTCGCAGTCACACGAAGGTTAACAGCGCAAGACATGGTGAACGTGGAGCCGCGTTTCTGCCGTCAAGAACGGCGACCCCACGATTGGGGCAACCGATGGGGCCGACACGAGAAGGAGTGGCAAGCAACCCGCAAGGGCGTGGAACTCCTGGGCAATCGCGTCCGCGGCCGTGGCCGTATCGGTGGCGGGCTGCACGGTCGTCGGGTTCACGACCTGCCGTTCCTTGCACGGGCACGGCTTGGCCGGAGCGGGTTTCTTCGGCTGAGCAGGAGAATCGGGAACGGCCACGTCCAGACAATGCGAACATTTCGGGGCCGACCGCTTCACCGGCGTGCCGGCCGTTGCCGGGGCGGACGTGCCCCCCATGACGGACATCGCACAGCAGCACAACCACGGCCCGGCCGCGTTTGCGAGTGCTGCGATGATGGCCAGGGCAAAACGCACGTCGATCTCTCCGAACGGTGTTCTGTCTCTATATCGACACTTTAAACGAACTCTTACAGAAAATCCAGGCGAAGCCATGATGCTCGATCCTCTCCGTCTCCTTCGCCCCCGGCGGAGCATCACCGGCATCTCAGCCATCCTGCTGCCGTTCCGGGCCGACGGCGACATCGACTGGCCGGCGTTCACTGCCCACGTCCGCCGCACCGCCGACGCCGGTCTGGCCCCGGCCGTCAACATGGACACCGGCTTCGGCAACCTCCTCGACGACGCCACGAAGCTGGCCGTGCTGGAGCGCACGCGGGCGGAACTCGGCGGCAAAATGTTCGTGGCCGGGGCGTTCGTGAAGGACACGCCGGGGGCCGCGTTCGACCGCGAGGCCTACGCCCGCGTGATGGACCCCATCGTGGCGAATGGCGGCACGCCGGTCATCTTCCAGAGCTACGGCCTCACCGGGCAACAGGACGACGGCATCGTCCGCAGCTACGCCGCCCTCGGGCAAATCAGCCCGTTCATCGGCTTCGAGTTGGGCACGATGTTCGCCCCGTTCGGGAAGATTTATTCGCTCGATGTGTACCGCGGCCTCCTCGGCGTGCCGGCGTGCCTGGGGGCGAAGCACTCGTCGCTGAACCGCGAACTCGAATGGCAGCGGATCGTCCTGCGGGACGAAGTCCGGCCGGACTTCAAAGTGTTCACCGGCAACGACCTGGCCGTGGATATGGTCATGTACGGCAGCGACTATCTGCTCGGACTCAGCACGGTCGCCCCGGACCTGTTCGCGAAGCGCGACGCCTACTGGCAGGCCGGCGACCCGCGGTTCTACGAACTGAACGATGTGTTGCAGTACCTCGGCTTCTTCGCGTTCCGCAACCCAGTGCCAGCCTACAAGCACTCGGCCGCGATGTTCCTGAAACTCCGCGGCTGGCTGACCTGCGACAACACCCACCCGCAATCGCCAACGCGACCGGACAGCGACCGGCTGGTATTGGAGGGGATTCGAGAAATGCTGGGATTATAAATTGGGCTGCATGCCCCACAAATCTCCGGTACACTTCCCTTACCTGCCAGCCGTTCGCTCACCGAACCGTGTCCCATGAAATTTGCTCTCCTGGCCCTGCTCTTGATCGCGCTGCCCGTGTCGGCCGCCGGGCCGACGTTCGAGCGGCACGTCGAGCCGATCCTCACCCGCTACGGCTGCAACAGCGGCGGCTGCCACGGCAAGGCCCGTGGGCAGAACGGCTTCGCCCTCTCGCTGCTCGCGTTCGACCCAGACTTCGATTACCACGCCATCGTCACCGAGGCCCGCGGCCGGCGGCTGTTCGCGGCCAACGTGGACTTCAGCCTGTTCCTGCGCAAGGCCAGCGGCGACGTGCCACACGGCGGCGGCAAGAAGCTCCCGAAGGACTCGGCCGAGTACAGACTGCTGCGCGAATGGATCGTTGCCGGCACGCCCCGCACGCCGAAAGACGCGCCGACGCTCGAGAAGATCACGGTGACGCCGACCGAAAAGCTCATGACCTTCCAGGCCACGCAACCGCTCCGCGTGACGGCCCACTATGGCGACGGCAGCACCGAGGACGTGACGAAACTCGCCGCCTTCCAGTCGAACGACGCCGGGTACGCCGCTGTGGACGCGGCTGGCACGATCAAGGCCGGGCCGCTGCCGGGCGAGGCAGCCATCACCGCCCGGTTCGTGGACAAGTTCGCCGTGTGTACCGTCCTCATCCCGCTGCCGGGCACCGTGGACGCGAAGTTGTACGACAAGCTCCCGCGGCAGAACTTCGTCGACAGCCACGCCTGGAACAAGCTGAAGCAACTCGGCCTGACACCGTCGGCCCCGGCGAGCGACGCGACCTTCCACCGGCGGGCGTTCCTCGACATCATCGGCCGGCTGCCAACGCCGGAGGAAACGCGGGCGTTCCTGAAAAAACCGGAGCGCGAAAAGTTGATCGACGCGCTGCTCGCCCGGCCCGAGTATGCCGACTTCTGGGCGAACAAGTGGGCCGATCTCTTGCGGCCGAACCCGTATCACGCGGGCATCAAAGCCACGTTCAACCTCGACGCCTGGCTGCGGGAGTCGTTCCGCGCGAACAAGCCCTACGACCTGTTCGTGCGCGAAATCCTCACCGCGTCGGGCAGCACCTTCAAGGACGGAGCGACGGTCTTCTATCGCAACCGCCGCGAGCCGGAAGAACTCACGACGATGGTCGGCCAGCTCTTTCTCGGCGTGCGGCTCGACTGCGCGAAGTGCCATCAGCACCCCTCGGAGCGTTGGAGCCAGCGCGACTTCTACAGCTTCGCCGCGTTCTTCGGCCGCGTCGGGCGGAAGGGGCAAGGCATCTCGGCCCCCATCTCCGGCGGTGAGGAAATCGTCTTCGCCGGCGATGGCAAGCGAAGCGGCCCCGTCAAGCATCCGCTCACCGGCGAGGAGATGACACCGACGCCGCTGCTGGGCCAACCGCTGGAGATCGCCCCGGAGGTGGACCCGCGCGAGAAGCTGGCCGAGTGGGTGACGGCGAAAGAGAATCCGTTCTTCGCGAAAGTGATCGCCAACCGCGTCTGGGCCGACCTCATGGCCCGCGGCCTCGTGGACCCGGTGGACGACCTGCGCGACACGAACCCGCCGTCGAACCCGGCCCTGCTCGACGAACTCGCCGCCGACTTCCGGGCGAACGGCCACGACTTGAAAAAACTGATCCGCCGCATCACGACGAGCTACGTCTACGGCCTGTCCTCGTTGCCCGGCGACCGCAACATCGGCGACACGCGGAACTACTCCCGACATTACCGCCAGCGGTTGCGGGCCGAGGTGCTGCTCGACGCGGTGACGGACGTGACCGGTGTGGCCGAGAAGTTCGACGCGATGCCGGGCGGATCGCGGGCGATGGAAGCGTGGACCGTCCGCGGCACGTCGCCGTTCCTGGACAGCTTCGGCCGGCCCGACCCGAACCAGGACCCGCCCTGCGAGCGGACGACCGACACGACCGTGGTCCAAGCCCTGCACCTGATGAACGCACCGAACCTGACCCGCAAGATCACCGCCGACGACGGCCGTGCCGCGAAGTTGGCCGCGAGCAAGCGAACGCCCGCCGAGATCGTCGAGGAACTGTACCTGCTGGCCTACTGCCGCCTACCCACCGCCGCCGAGACAGCCGCGTGCGTGAGCCGCTTCGAGAAGACCGGAGCCAAGAGACGGGAAGCAGTCGAAGACCTGATGTGGGGTCTGCTGAACACGCCGGAGTTCGTTTTCGGCGATTGAGCGTTTCCGTAGAATGTCACTCCGGAGGAAACGCATGACGCTCAACGCCGAACAACTGCTGGCCCGCCTGTACGCCCTGCGAAAAGACTACGCCGACGACCCGGAAGACGAGACCTATCTGGCCCTGCACGCCGCCTTCCTGTTCCTGTCGTACAACGTCGGCGCGTTCAAAGAGTTCGTGAAACAGGAGTCCGAAAAGAAGTGACCCGAAAGCCCACCCGTCGCTTCGACGGGTGGGTCCGCGACCGTCACGCGTTTACCACCGGCAGCTTCCGCCGCCCCAACCCCTCGGCATCTTGCTTCGGCAACCGGTGCTGGTTCGTCTTCTCCCAGTCGGCCAGTTCCACCATCAGCGCGTCCACGATCTCTTCTTCCTTCACCCGGCGGACCATCTCGCCGTTG
Organism: Gemmatales bacterium; assembly: GCA_038318835.1. Lineage (GTDB taxonomy): Bacteria > Planctomycetota > Planctomycetia > Gemmatales > Gemmataceae > Limnoglobus. The sequence goes on from JBBQCQ010000048.1 coordinate 4,108, forward strand.
CGGAAGATCATCCCCTGGCCGTTGCCAGCCGCGATGCCGATGTCCGCTTCGCGGGCCTCGCCGGGGCCGTTCACCACGCACCCCAGCACGCTGATTTTCACCGGCAGCCGCTTCCCCGCCAGCCGTACTTCCAGTTCCGCGATGATTTTCTCCAAATCAATCGCCAGCCGGCCGCACGTCGGGCAGGCGATCAGTTCCGGCCGCCGCACCCGGCGTTGCGTCGCTTGCAGGATGTCGAACGCGGCCGCGATCTCCGGCACTGGGTCGCCGAGAAGCGAGATGCGGATCGTGTCGCCGATGCCGTCGAGCAGGATCGGCGCGAGGCCGGCCGCGCTCTTCGTCACCGCATACGGCGGCTTGCCGGCTTCGGTGATGCCGATGTGCGTCGGGTAGTCGGCCAGTTGTGCGAAGAGGCGGTACGACTCGACGGCCACCAGCACGTCGCTCGACTTCAAAGACACGATGATGTCACGGAAGCCTTCGCTTTCGCAAATCTCGATGGACCGCAGCGCACTCTCGACAATCGCCGGCGGGCACGGGAAGCCGTACTTCTCGATCAGTTCCTTCTCCAGCGATCCCGCGTTCACGCCGATGCGGATGGGCAAGCCCTTGTCCTTCGCCTTCCGCACCACCTGCCGGAAGCGGTCCTCGGTGCCGATGTTGCCAGGGTTCAGGCGAATCTTGTCCACCGGGTGGTCGAGCGCCGCAAGGGCCATTTTGTAGTCGAAGTGAATGTCGCAAATCAGCGGGATGTTGATCCGCTCCTTGATCTTCGACAGCGCCCCGGCATCTTCCGGCTTCGGCACCGTCACCCGCACGAGTTCGCACCCGGCTTCTTCGAGGGCGAGAATCTGCTTGATGGTGCCTTCCACATCGTAGGTATCGGTGGTGGTCATCGACTGCACGCGGACGGGTTCGTCGCCGCCGATGCCAACGCCGCCGACGGTCACGACGCGGGTCTTGTGCCGCGGCCGTCCGGGAACCTTCGGGGCGGTTTCGAGGACGCGGTAATCGAAGCGGGCCATGTTGCTCTCCGTGCCGGGATAACCGTAGTTAGTGTACGACGATCACCGAAATCGCGTCTACGCCAGCGAACCCGTCCCGTAGACTCACTGTCTGTCGCCTCGGACCTTCCCTACTTGGCCCGACAAGCGAGTCGGATACCGACATGACACCGCTCCAGGATTTCACGGCCGACCACCGGTCACTCGTCACCGCGGCCGCCCAGGCCGGCGGGTTCCGCGAGCCGATCGCGTTCGACGCCGACCTGTACGAACGCCACCTGCTCAAGAACGCCAAGCGCGGCCGGTTCGTGCCGATCGAGGGCGTGTTCCTCCGCGACTGGGACCCCGGCTTCCGCACCGTCTGGCCGGGGACGGGCTTCGGCCTCCGCCTGTACCAACTCCGCGGCCTCACGTTCGTCCGCGTCACCACGGGCAGCGCCCTCAGCCACTACTGCAACGGCTACGACTTCCTCGTCTGCGACAAGGCCGACTACCTGCCGCTGTACCGGCTCGCCCAGAAACTCCGCAAGGAGGCGACGCCGCCGAACCCGCCGCCGGTGATGTTGGACGAAATTCAGCAGAAACTCTGGCAGAACTCCATCGGCTACCTGGAACCGCGGAACCTCGAGCGCATTCGGCGGTTCGGCGGCCGGGCGAAGCGCGGCCTGCTGTTGACCGGCCCGCCGGGCAACGGCAAGACGAGTGCGTGCCGGTGGATTTACCAGGAGTGCGTGCAGCGGAACTGGGATTACAAGCTCGTGTCGCCGGACGACTACGCCGCCGCCCGCCGCGACGACGACCCCGGCCAGGCCGTTCGGGAGTTGTTCAAGGTGTCGAAGCAGGGCGTGGTCTTCTTCGACGACATGGACATCGCCCTGCGGGACCGCGAGACGGTCAAGGAAACCGACGACCAGTCGGTCTTCCTGACCGCCCTGGACGGCGTGAGCGGCAACGACGCCGTGGTCTACGTCTTCACGACGAACTGCGAAGTGCGGCTGATCGACCCCGCCTTCCGCCGCCCCGGCCGCATCGACCTGACGCTGCACTTCCCGAAGCCGGATGCCGCCCTCCGCCGCCGGTTGGCCGAACGCTGGGACCGGGAGATTCAGTCCACCATCGGCGTCGATCAGATCGTGGCCGACTCCGAGGGCTTCACCTTCGCGGAACTGGAGGAACTGAAGAACCTGCTGATCGTCCACTATCTCGAAGCGAGTGCGTGGGACTGGGAGCGGGCGAAGCAAACCTACCGCGAGAACCGGGTAGAACTGGCCGCGGGCGGCAAGTCGCGGCTCGTGGGCTTTGGGCTGGCCGCGACGGCGAACGGCAACGGGCACGCGGGGAAGTGAGGTAGGCCGAACGGCTCAGGCTGCTCCGGCCCGCAACCGGAGTGCCTGTCCGCGGGTGTGCAGTGGGATCAGTTGGTTGGCCCGGAGCGTGTGGAGGCCATAGGTCGTCCCGGACGGATCGCAGAATTCGACTTCAAACGCCTCACCGTCGCCGAGCACTTCGACCACGGCGCCGACCTCGCCGGTCGTCAGACCCAATGTGGGCACGTCCGCGGTCAAGGCGACGGTGTCAAACAGTTCGATTGGGTTTGCCATGACGACCTCATTTCAATGAACGTAGCAGGTTGTTAGCCGCGGGATATCCTCTCCGGAACGGACGATCCAGGCCGACCGAATGGTCGCCGACCCGACTTCCGTGGTGGCTTTGAAGTCGATGAGATACCGTTCCCCGAACTCGTCTGCCACGCCTGCCACCGCATCGCCCGAAGCGGCCGCATCCAGAAGCCAGTTCCTCAATAATACGGCATCCGTCGCTACGATGCCCAAAGCCGCACGAAACACGGCCGCTTTGTGCTTGCCGATTGGGTGTTCAACCGACAGGCAGTATGCGGTGAGCTTGCGCGGATCGACCTCGGCCCGGTCGGCGTTCGGAAGCCTCATCACCGGATCGTAGCCGCGAGCGACGGCGACCGCAAGCCACTTCCCAGTCTAGTGCACGTACTTGATCTCATTGAATCAAACTTTGTTCAACTGCTGAGCGATAATAGAATTCGAACGCGATCTTTAATTTTTCCTTCGCTTCAATCGTTGGGGATGAACGCTGATTAAGCAGAGGATTAAATTTTCGGACAGCTTCATTTTCCCTCTCTCCAAGAAGGCCAATCTCAGACTCGATGAAGTGCAGCTCAAGGACACTTGTTGGGGCAAGCTCGGTCGCGAATGCGGCGAATATCCGTAACTTGTAATCATTGGGGGAATGAGGCTGAAACTCGCCGACGTAATTTAACAGTCGGGCAGCTAATGATTTTGTCTTCCCTATGTAAATCTTGTACTGCCTCGTTCTGTAGCGCAGGACCCAGAAATACACGCCTGGAATCGTTTTGTGCGTTCTCAATAGTTGTGTCAGAGATTCGTCTTTCATCAGTTTGGTGTTGGGCAGAACGGATTTAAAACCGGCACTCATTGCAACTGCATCATCTTTCGTGAGTAAAAACCTTTCAAAGCGAGCAAATGGGTTCATGACTTCTCCCCTAAAGGCTCAGATCACGTACTGCAAGCCCTGCCCCGCGTTCGCGAGCGTGGCGAGGTTTGTGTTTTCCAGAATCTCTTGCCGGCTCTGCAGGATTTTCGCCCAGACGTGGCGGAGGGCGAGGGCTAACTGCGACGCGCTGCCGTCGGTGCGGCCGGTCGGGCGGTTGCCGTTGGTCGAAGGGTCGGCCCGGTCGATCACGTCGAGGATGTTGGCCAGCGTAATCTGTTCCGGCGAGCGGGCGAGGTGATAGCCGCCGGCCGCCCCGCGGGTGCTGGACACGAGGCCGGCCCCCTTCAGTTGCAGCAGAATCTGCACGAGGAACCGCTGCGGGATGCCGTGGGTGTCGGTGATGTCCACGAGGCGGACCGGCCGCGGGTCGCCGAAACGGACGGCCAGTTCCAGCATGGCCAAACAAGCGTACTCGGCTTTCGCGGAAAACTGCATGGTTAGATGCCCGCCCCGTCTTTGACTTCGATCACGTGCAGGCCGCACTCTTTCTTCACCTGGCCGGCCCACCGGCCGGCCCGTTCGTCTTCGCCCGCAGACACGGCCCGCGTGCAGGGCCAGCAGCCGATGCTCGGGTAGTCCTGGTCGTGCAGCGGGTTGTATGGCACGTTGTGCTTCGCGATGAAGCCCCACACGTCTTTCTTCGTCCAGTTCAGCAACGGGTTCACCTTCACCACGTTGAACTTCGCGTCCCACTGCACCACGCTCGCGTTCGCGGCCCGGTTCTCGGTCTGATCCTTGCGGATGGCCGAAATCCAGGCGTGCGGGTCGTAGTGGGCCATCGCCTTCCGCAATGGCAGCACCTTGCGGTCGTAGCAGCACTGGTCCGGCCGACCCGTGTACAACGGCCCACCGTGTTCCGCCTCGTACTCCGCGACGGTCAGTTCGGGTCGAATGTAAACCACTTCGATGCCGTAGCGGTCTTTGATTCGTTCGCGCAAATCCAGGGTCTCCTGGAACTGATAGCCGGTGTCGAGGTTGATGACAGTGACGGCCGGTTCGATCTCGGCGAGCATGTGCAAGATGCAACACCCCTCCGCCCCGAAGGCCGTGGCCATGAGGAGGCGCGGGTGAAACTGCTGCACCGCCCAGCGGAGAACATCCTGGGGCGAGGCGGCGGCGAGTTCTTGGGAAGCCAGGGCAATGGCTTCGTCGGATATTCGATCCCGAGACATAGTTGGCTCGAATCTCGTAGGTTCAGAGTAACTTTATCGGCATTATCAACATTCTGTCAAGTGGTACCGCGAGAAGCGGGTACGCTTACAACTCTCGAGATGCTACGGCGGGGACGACTTGCGTGAATTGCTGAAAAACTTGGGAGAGTTTGGCAGAAGACATCCGGCAAGTGGCATCGTGATTGCGGATAATTTGTTGTCACGACTTTCCCAGTTGGCGAAGAGATGGTCCACGCTCGCCAACTCGCACACCTTGAGGTAGCATTATGAAACGTACTATTCTTGCGGCCTCGCTGGCCGTCATTGCCTTTGTCGCCACGAGCAACAAGAGCCAAGCCCAGATCATCACAGCTGGATACGGCAGCCCGTACAACGTCTATCGCAGCGGCTACTCTCCGTATTACGGGTACAACTACGGCCGGAGTTTCTCGTTCAGCTTTGGCGCCGGCAATGGCTTCAACAACGGATACAGCAACTACGGTTCCTCGTACTACCGACCCAACTACGGTTACAGTAGCCCATTCGTCGGGCCTCGGTATTCCGGGTACAGTAACTACAACAGCGGGTATAGATACGGTGGGAACTACGGCTACCGGGGCCGTGGTTACCGCCGATAACTTTTGAGATGTGAGCAACGAGGGCGGGCGGGCAAATGCCCGCCCGCTTTTATTTTAACTGGTCCCTCAGCCACGCGGGGTGCCACGGTTGCGATCATCGCGCCGCGGGGATGGCGAATATCAGTGGCTTCGCGGCGACTGGTGTGGCTGTCAGGAAGTCTTCGCCGACGAGGCTTGCGACGGTCGCGGCGATCTGGCTTTGCGTCGTGAGAACCCCTTCCCGCTCGCCGGCCGCCGGCACACCGACACCCATTGCGGCCATCCAGATGTATTCAGCCCCCGGCACGAGCGGGCCGTGATCGGTCCAGTCCACACGGGTCTTACCGCGGCCGTGATCGGTCGTGATTAGCAGGGCCGTCTTGTCCTTGTATTGCGGGTCGCGTTGCAAGTCGGCCCACAGGTCGGCCAGGAACTTGTCGGCCTTGTGCGCGGCGTCGAGATACAGGTCGTACCGCCGGCCGTGCGCCCATTCGTCGGTTTCGCCGAGGGCGATGTAGAGCACCCTCGGCTTGCGCGTGTCGAGCGCGATCTTGCTCGCTGCGATGGGCACGGCGTCGAAGGTGCCGTCAACCCAGTATCGCGGCAGAGACGTGACCATCTGGTTCACGACCTTCTCGCGGTCGGTCAGTTTGTCGGCCTTGATCGGGTTCCACCCGGCCAACACCGGCACGCCGCTCGTCTTCGTGCGGAAGATCGAGTAGAAGACATCCCACGCGGCGAAAATTTCGACCTTCCCCTCGAACCCGGGCCGCTTGTTGAGGAACTCGAACACGGACAGATTTGGATTCTCTCGGTAGCCGTTCGAGGTGATTCGCGGGTCGGCCACCCCGCAGAAAAGTTCGCTGTAGCCGGGATAGGAGAACTTCAGCCCGTTGGTGCTGGTGGCGATCGACTTGCGGGCCGGGTTGCCGAAGATTTGGCCCTGTTTGGCGATGGTGCCCCAGACGAACGGCATGAGGGCTTCGCGGCGAGCAGCTGCCGTCTCTCGCCAGTAGTTCTTCTTGAGGGGGGTCGGGTTCTTGACGCCGCCGAATTTGTCCTCCAGCAACGTCTCGTCGGCCCCCTCGAAGAAGTCCTGCCAGCGGAACCCGTCGATCGTCACGACGATGACGTTCTCGGCCTTCTCCACAGCCGGGGCGAGCGTGGCGAAGAAGGCCAGTAGGAGCAAGAGCGACGCAAAGAAGCGGTGGGTCATGGGAGGTTCTTGCTTCTGGTTATTTGCCACAGATGGTGCCGAAAACTGCTCGCTGTCACATCGTCGCCGGCACTTCATTCGCCGTTAGCATCTCGGTCTTGCCGGCTTTGCTCACGGCGTACTGGAAGTTCGTTCGCGGCGTACACGCAGCTCCCACGTCGCCCTTCGGACTCATTGCCAGGAAGGCCACGCTGGCCGTGTGAACGCCGCGCCGGGCGGCGGCCGCATGGACCCGCTTGCACGCCAGTTCGCACGCCTCTTGTGGTGTCTTGCCGCCGCGCATCTGCTCGACGATGAACAAGCTGCCGCCGATGCGGATGATCTCTTCGCCGACGCCCGTCGCGCCGGCGGCCCCGGCTTGATCGTCCACATACAGGCCGGCCCCGATGATCGGCGAATCGCCGACGCGGCCGGGCAGTTTGTACGCCAGCCCGGAGGTCGTGCAGACGCCCCCGAGGTGGCCGGTCTTGTCGAGGCCGATGACCGTCACGGTGTCATGGTTGTTCTCGCCGATGGGCATCGCGTCGGCCCGGAAGTCATCGGGGCCGTTAATCTGCGACTTTTCACCGGGAACCTTCTTCGCCTTGTCGGGGTGGTTCTTGAACCACTCCTGAATCGCCTCGGCCGTGTGCGGCATCTCCATCGGGAAGCCCTGCTGGAGGGCGAACCACTTGGCCCCCTCGCCGACGAGCAAGATGTGCGGGG
>JBBQCQ010000049.1:0-11346 GCA_038318835.1 Gemmatales bacterium
GGCGGACGATCTCCATCGCGGCGTCGTAGATAGTGGTCTTGCGGAGCTTCGGGTAGCCGTCCAGGTCGAACTGCGGCGTGCCCTGGGCATCCTTCACGATGGTCGCCAGCGGCATGTCCTTGACGACGAAGCCGTCGATGACGATATCGATTTTTTCGTCCAGGTCCTTGCGGGTGGCCTGAACGCGGCGGATGAGGTTGCCGTCCTCATCGCGGGCGAACACCGTCTCCGAGTCGCGGCCGCCGCCGAACGAATCCCACAGGTCGAGCGAAATCGCCATGAATGATGCTCCGAATCCGCGGTATTGGCGAGCCGAGCACCGTCAGGGGCCGGGGGAAGGTCAGCGATACTCACCTGGCACCTGACGGTGCTCGGCTCGCCAAATTCACGCTTCACTCCGCCGTCTTCAGTTCGTGCTGGAAGTATTGTAACACCGTCATCAGCGGGTTCGGCGCGACCTGGCCGAGGCTGCAAATCGAGGTCATCACCATCGCTAGCGACATATCGCTGATGAGCGAGGCCTGCTGCACCAGGCCGGGCATATCCTTGCCGTTCGGGCCGGGTTTGTTCTGCTTCGTCAGGGTACCGCTGGCCGCGCGATGGAGGAGGTCGGTGCCGATCTCGACGAGCTTCTGCGAACCGAGTCGGCACGGCACGCATTTGCCGCACGACTCGTTGCGGTAGAACTCGGTATGGTTCAAGGCGTGTTCGAGCATGTTCGGTGCCCCCTCGCGGGAGTAGACCACGATACCCGCGCCGAGCATCATGCCGGCCGATTTGCCCATCGACTGGCCGATCATCATGTCCGCGTCCTTGCCCATGCCGACGCCGAGGAGTTTGCCGAGAGCCTTGAACTGATTCAGGTCCAGCGGCAACTTGCGGATGTCGAAGAGCAGCCGCTTGCCGCCCTTCTCGATGGCGATAAGTCGGTCCAGGCACGCGGCCACGTCGTTGGGCAGGTCCATCGCCACCCGCGGGTTCTCCGGGTCGCGGAGGCCGTAGCGGACCATCTTGATGAGCAACGCCTGGCCGTCCGGGTCGTCGATGCTGGCAATCGCGGCCGACAGGCGGCCCGTGAACTGCGAGGCGATCGTCACGAGAATCGGCAGGATGCCGCCGGACGGGCCGGACGTACACACGGCCTTCAGCGTGCCGGTGCAGCCGCCGGCGTATTCGATCACCTTCTGGAGCGTGTCGCTCACTTTCACTTCGTACACGCCCGGCTTCACGAGGTCGCCGCTGATCGAAATGAGCCGCCGGCCGACAAAGTCGCCGTCGGCTGCGTTCTGGTACCACTCGCCGCCGCTCATCATGATCCGCGGCGTCCACGCGAGCGTCTCGACGTTGTTCACGACCGTTGGCTTGTCCATCAGGCCGTTGGTCATGAGTTCCGGCGGCCGATTGCGGGGTTGGGCGCGGTGGCTTTCCATTGCCTCGATGAGTGCCGTCTGTTCGCCGCAGATGTACCCGCCGGGGCTGACGAAGACTTCCACGGTGAAGTTACGGTTCGAGCCGAAGATCTTCGTGCCGCACGCCCCCATTTCCTTCGCGACTTCGATGGCGGCCCGTACGGCCTTAATCTGCTCGGTGTACTCGTGGCGGATGAAGATGAACCCGCGGGTGGCGTTGGTGAGAAGCCCCGCCAGGATGACGCCTTCGATGACGAGGTGCGGCGTGCGAAGCAAGAGTTCGCGGTCCTTGAACGTACCGGGTTCGCTCTCGTCGCCGTTGCAGACGATGTACTTCTCGTCGCGGTCCTCACGCCAGACGGCGCTCCACTTCGCGTAGGCCTGCATCCCAGCCCCGCCCATACCGAGGAGTTCCGACTCTTTCAGTTTCTGCAACCACGGGTTGCGGTCGGCGAGGAATTTCTCCTCCCACTTTCGCTTGTCCTTGTCCGGCACGTCCTTCGGCGGGCGGGCCGACAGGAAGGGCACCGGGTTCGGCATGTCCTTCACCACGCCGCGGACGGCTCCGTAGCGTTCCTCGGCCGTCGGGTACGGGTCGATCTGCCAGGCGTTCGTGTGGAAGTTGTAGGTGTAGTCCCAATCGGGGATCGGCACCTCATCGCCGGCGAGGGCGGTCTTCAGAATCTTCGCGTAATCCTCGGGCTTCTGCCCGGCGTACATCCATTCGTGGAAGACGCCGCGGCGGTCTCCCTCCGCGTAGGGGTTCTTGTGCTCCTCCACGACCCGCGCGTCGGCAACAGTGTCGTGGCTCTCGTGGCGGTGGTCGACGTTCGGCTCCGGGTGTCGGCTGATGTACAAGCACGGCCCGCGGTCGCACCGGCCGAGGCACGACACGCCGTCCACGTGGACGCGGTCGTGGTTCTCGCGCTCGATCTTCTTGAGTTCCTGTACGACCTTCGGCGCGCCCTTCAGGTGGCACGCCATGTCGCGGCAGACGTGGACCTCGACGCGCTTCGGCTTGTCCCACTCGGGGCGAAAGTGCGCGAAGAAGCTGATGACTTCCTGAATCTTCGGCAGCGGAATCTGCGTGTCCTTCGACAACTGCCGCAGGGAGTCATCCGGCAGATAGCCATGATGATCCTGGATTTCGCGAAGTCGTTGAACCAGAAGCATGGACCGCCCGCCGTGTCGTGTGGGGATCGAGGGTGTCGTCGTCGCTGGTCTTGGTCTTGCTCTTGGTCTTCGGGCCCGAAAGGCACGTTCTATCAGCCCAGGTCGGAGTCGCGAAGCGACGGAGGCCTGGGGACCGACCGCCTCCCGACGCACCTGCCCTGAAAGGGCGGCTCATTCCCGCCACCAAGGAACGACCCTTTCAGGGCCGAAGCCCTCGCGGACCGTGACCCAGGCCTTTGGCCTGGGCGGACAGAACCGACCTTTCAGGCCGGAAAACCGTCACCGCATCCGGCCGCTACTTCTTCAGCGGGTCGCGGCTTTCCGCGCCGCGGCCCTGGTACGGGTTGTCGCCGTTGTGGTAGCGGTGGCAGTCGGTGCAGTTCGACCGCACGCCGCCCTGGCCGATGCCGTGGATGTCTTGCGTCGTGTTCGGCGTGTGGCACACCCGGCACGACGCCACACCCTCGATGTTGATCTTCTGGTCCGGCCCGGTGTAGATCGTGTCCGCACTGAACGTCGCCTTCCCCCGCGGGGCCGGGGCGGTGTTCGGGTGACAATCCATGCAGGAGTACGCCCGGTGCGAAACGTGGCTGAACTTCGAGTGCTCGAACCACACCGTCGGAATCGCGGCCGGCACCACCGTGACCTTCTCGACGTTCGGGTCGTTCCCGGCGAGCTTGTGGCACTCGCTGCACGTCCCGCCAGAGATCGCGTTCTTGGCGTTCGGGTTCACACTCGCGAATAGCTTGCCGACGGCTTTGTTCACCGCCTGATCGAGTTGCCGGCCCACGGTCAGCGTCTCCTCGTCGCCAGCGTTCTTGTTAGCCAGGTCGGGGTTGCCCTTCTCGCTCAGCAGGTAACCGCTGTAGCGGGCACGCAACACTTCCTTCATCTCCTTCGGCTGCTTGCGGTGCGGCAAGTCGAAGGCCGGGAACGCCTGGCCGGCATCGCTCGTCAGGGCCGGCGATTTCAGCGGGTGGCACGTCTGGCAGTGGGCCTCGAAGTTGATCGGCAGGAAGTACGCCCCCTCGGCCCGCGGCGGCAGGATCGTCCCCTTCGGGTCGGACGCCAATCCGGCCAGCAGCCCGGCCTTCTCGTCGAGTTTACCGTCGGCCGTCGTTACCCGCCCAGCGTCCAACTTGTGGCAAGAATTGCATTCCAGTTGTACCACCCCGGCGGCGTCGAACTGGTACGCGGCCACGACGCCCTCGGTGCCCTTGTTCAGGGTCAGCATGTCGGCCTTCGTCATCTTGCCGCGGCCGTCGGTGTATGCGACGCCGGCCGTCATGTGGTGAGCATGGCTGAACTTCAGCCCCCGCTCGTGCGGTTTCGTCTTTTCGGCTTCGAGCTTCTTAAACTCCGGGTGGCCGCCGGCCGGGTCGTGGAAGTTCATCACCTTCCCGGCGAACACCGACGTCCCTGCCTTGTGGTAGTTGCCCAGTTCGGCGTGGCACTTCGTGCAGTGGCTGTCGTCGATCCGCACGAGTGAGAAGTTCTTGCCGTTGTGGTCGTGGTGGCAGGCGGCACACTGGGCGTCGGTCGGCTTGCCATTCACTTCCTGCTTCGGCCAGTCGGTCGGCCACTTCGCGTCGCGGTGGTGGTCCGGCCCGCCGTGGCACGTCTGGCACTCCAGGTCCAGCCATCGCGATTGCGGATCGAGCAAACCGCTCGTGGACAACGACTGCGGCTTGTGGCACGCCTCGCAGTTCGCGTCGAACGACGTGTGGACCGACGCCACCGGGCCGTGCGAGTACGGGCGGTCGCTGCGGGTGAGCGCGAAGAGGCCAAGCAGGATGGTGGCCGACGACACCGCCAGCAGGGTGTAGAAGATCTTCCGCCGCTCCAGCGGGTTGTCGAGGAAGTACCGCCGCAGTCGGCCGGCGTACCGATCGACCCGTTCGCGACTCGGGGAATGGTTCGGGTTCATGGCAGATGTTACCAGTACTTCATGGCCTTGATCGCGTGGAAGACCATGAAGATCGTCATGGCCACCGAGATCGGGGCGTGGAACAACAGCCAGCCGTGCAGGAAGCTGTGCAGCCGGGCGTGTTCGTCCCACTGCCGCCGCAGGTCGGCGAGGCGTTCGAGCTTGGCCAGGCTCGAATGCGAGTCCAGCGGCAGTTCCGCCCGCAAGCGGTTGAACAGCACGCTCGAATCTTGCCGCGAGTTTAGCGGCGACTTCATCTTTCGCCCGTAGCTCAGGTATGGGTCGAGCGTGTTCTCGCGAAACTCTTGCAGCCGCAGGGCCGGCACGCCTGTGACAATGGACCGCGCCCACACCGGCGACGGGTCGGCCGGATCGCGGGGGACCAGGTCTTCGACGATCAACCGGGCCTCGGTGCGGTGCTTCTCGATGGCATAGTCTATCTGCGTGGCGACGGTCTCATCGGGGATCAGTTCGAGGAGCCGTTGCGGAATCCACTGCTGAAGGAGCAACCCGTAGACGCCGCTAGCGATGGTGAGCAAGAACAGGATCATTGTGGTCGCACTGACCATGCCGCCCCACGAGAAGCCGCTGTGGACGACGATGATCGGCAGCACGGCCCAGCCGAGAACGATGTGCCACCACATCCAGAGCTTGGTCGGCCACCACCGCTTGCCACGGCGGCGCTTCCGCCACCAGAGGGCCAGCTCGAAGAAGATGATGCCGGCCCCGATGAGGCCGGTGAGCACGCCGAACCACGAACTGGCCCGCGGATACGCGACCACGTGGCCGCGGCCGAGTAGGTACCAGAACGCAGGCACAGCGGCCGCGATGACAGACCACAGCGCGACGCGGATCACCCGCTGACGAACGGTCGAATCACGTCCCAACAGCACGAATTCGCCCCAAAGTGTGTATGAGAATCGAGACGTTCTGTGCGCAGACACAGGGGATGGAGACGAACCTATCAGACAGCCCGAAGGTGTGCAACAACTCAGTCCCTCGGATTCTCCAACTTGTTGTCGGTCGCCCGCCGCGAACGGCCAGGGAGAATTTTGCCGGAACTGCAAAGAAGACCCTTGCGAACCCCGCCCGCTGCCCCCAAGATGCTGACAGGATCGGCCGATTCATCGAGGGTATCGCGTTCATGGCTTCGCTTCCGCGAACACTGGCCGGCGTGACAATCGCGCTCGCGTTCCTCGGCGTCGCCTTCTCGCAGAAGCCCGACGCGGTGGCCCCGGTCGCACGGGCACAGGCCGCGGCCGCCCCGCAGATGATCGGCATGGCCGGCTGTGCCGCCACCGGCTGCCACGGCCGGGCGGATGTGTCTTACACCTCGATGCCCGCCGACGTGTGGCACGAGAGCTTCTCGCGGTGGATCGACCGCGACCCGCACACACGGGCCTACGCCGTCCTCGAATCGACCCTCGGCAAGCAGATCATGGCCAACTTGGCGGTAGACAAGCAGAAGCCGTTGAGCGCCACGAAGGACGCCCGCTGTGTGGCCTGTCACTCGCACCCGGCCCTCGCGAGCGAATCGGCCATCCACGACGACGCCCTGAACCGTCTGCGGGCCGACGGCGTGAGTTGCGAAGCCTGCCACGGCAACGCGGAACGCTGGCAGATCGCCCATACGCAGTGGACGACCCCCCCCACGCGGGCCGCCGACCTGCAATCGCACGGCATGGACAATCTGAACGACTGGTCGATTCAAGCGAAGATGTGCGCCGGCTGCCACGTCGGTGCCCCGGCCGATCCGGCGAAGGGCTACCCCGTCCGCGACATGAATCACGACATGATCGCCGCCGGCCACCCACGGTTGGAGTTCGAACTCGTCACCTTCCACCAGAAGCTCTCGAAGCACTGGAACCCCCGCTACCGCGGCACCCCCGACACCGACCCCGGCAAGCACTCGCTGCTGACGGCATGGCTGGTCGGGCAGATCGTGACCGAGCAAGCGTACTGCGAACTGAGCCTCGACCGCATCGCCCACGGCGGGAAGGAAGACGCTCGTCGGCCGCTGCCCGAGTTCGCCGACTGGAACTGTTCGAGCTGTCACCACAACCTGGTTCCCGCCCCGTTGCGGGCTTCGGCGGCGAAGTTCGCCGAGAAGAAACTCGGCACGCCGGGGTGGATCGGGGCATCGACCGAGCTTCATCCGATGCCGATCCCGCGGTTCAATGTGCCGCCGAAGCAGCAGGCTGACGCTTACAAGTACCGCAGGGACGAACTCGAAACCATTCGCAAGGCGGTCGTGGCCAACCCGCGTGAGAATACACGCAAGAAGTTCGAGGAAATCCTCAACCCGGAAATGCAAGATGTGCCATTCAACTGGGAAGAAGCCACACGGGCCTATCTCTCGCTTCGTTCGCTCGACGCCGTCTTCCCCACTCCTTCAAAAGATTACAGCGACAGACTCGCGGAGTTTCGCACTGCCCTTTGGGGAACGCCCGATGAACCCGCCCGCCGCGAGTACCCCGGCAAAGGCTATCAGCGGAAGCCCGAGAGCCGCTGGCTGTGGGAGAAGCCGGGCCAAGAGCGAAAGCCCGTCGAGGAGATCGTGAAGGGGCTGCGCAAGTCGCTCGCCGAGCGGTTGCAAAATTTACCGCCGTAAGCGGCCGAAACCGTGTCGGTTGGCGCGACTGTCCGGCAGCGGCAGCGGCCCCTCCCGACTGTTCCCACCCGCGAGCGGTTGTCCCGGCACCCGGAAGGGGGGAATCTAATCTGTGGCCGAGGGTTCGCTCCGCCGCGTGATCCCGTGATTCGACCTCAGGTGTACCCGTGGGCCTTCGCGCTGCCGCCTTGTTCGCCGGTCTGGCCGCGAGCGTGACCCTGGTCGCGTTCGCCGCCCAACGAGACTTCGACATCCCGCCCTCCGTGCTGGTCGGTGCCCGCCCAGCGCAGGGCCAGTTCTCGCCGACCGTCGGTTGTGCGGCCGCCAGTTGTCATGGCAGCGGGCAGACCGCCAAGCCCGGCGGCGAACACTCCACCTGGGTCGATAGCGACCCGCACACGAAGGCCTTCCAGGTGCTTCGTAACGAGGACTCACTTCGCATCAGCAAGAACCTCGGCCGCACGGTGCCGGCCCACGAAGATGCAAGCTGCCTGAAGTGCCACGCGGTGGACGAAGACCGCTACTTCCACGGTGAGAAGCTGGACGAACGCCAACTGAATGAGGGCGTCGGCTGCGATGGCTGCCACGGCCCCTCGGCGAAGTGGAACAACCTGCACTACACTGGGTACTGGAAGACGCTGACCGATCGCCAGAAGTTCGAGGAGTTCGGATTCGTCCCCACGAAGGACCCGGTGGCGCGAATCTTGATGTGTGCCCAGTGCCACGTCGGCGGCCGTGATCGCGAGGTGAACCACGACCTGATCGCTGCCGGCCACCCACGGTTGTCGTTCGAGTACACACGGTTCCACTACAGCGACGAATACCGGCAGAAGCACTGGATCGAGAAGACGCCGAACCCGGATTTTGAAGTCCGCACCTGGCTGATCGGCCAGGTGGCCAGCCTGCGGGCGGCGGTCGATCTGTTGGCCGCACGAGCGGATCGGGTCGATGACGGTAAGACGCCGTGGCCGGAGTTCGCCGAATCGAGTTGCTACGCCTGCCACCAGAACCTCGGGGCGGAACTGCGGAGCAACACCACGAATGCCCTCCGCCCACGGAAAGCCGGCGTGCTGGGGTGGCAGTTGTGGTACTCGTCGTTTGCGAAGGTGCTGCCGAAGCTCACGGCCGTGCTGCACCCGACCGGGGCGGCCCCGGCCCTGGGTTCGCTCGACGCTTTACGGATGGAGATGGAGAAGCCGCTTCCGAATCCGAAGACGGTCGCGCTGCTGACACGGACGACGCTCGCCGAGTTAGATGCCTCGCTCGTTCTCTTCCAGCAGGGAACCTTCGCGGCGAACCTGAACGGCAATCAGGTGCGGTCGGTCGCGGCCATTGTCACCGAGAGCGTGTACGATGTTGGCAGCGGCAAACTCCGCGACTACGACTGGGACGTGCTCGCTCAACACGGCCTGGCCCTGACGGCCCTCTACCATGCGACCGGCGGGGCGGCCAACCCGGCCGTCGCCGCCTGGAAGGCTCCGCTAACCGACGTGCGAACGAAGCTCGCATTCCCGACGACCGGCGGCCGCGTGGACAGCCCACGTGACTTCAAGCCGGATTCGGTCTATGCTAGCTTCCGCACGCTGTACGAACTGACGCACTCCGACGCGAAGGGGCGATGAATGGCGACGCTTACCCGCCCGAACCTGATCGGCCTCGTCCTCGCCTGCACCTTGCTTGCAGGGGGGCGGGTCTGGGGTCAGGCCGCCGTGCCTCACGCCCCGGTCGGCCTCGCCAATCAAGCCCCACCGAACAAGGACACCGTCGGCGACGCCCGGCCGTCGAGTGCCGATTGCCGGCGGTGCCACGTCGCGTTCAACGCCGCCGCCCTCACGCCGCTCGGCGAGTCGATGAAGTCGAACGAGTTCATCCTGCATAACGAGAGCGCGACCTGGGCAACCGGCGACGTTCACGCGATCGCCTATGCCAGCCTGAGTGGGCCGCTCGGCAAACAAATGGAAGAGCGACTCGGGTACAAAGTGGCCGAGTCTGCAAAATGTCTGACCTGTCATTCCGTCGATAAGTCGCCCGGTAAACCGCTGGAGGAGAAGAAGCCGGGCGACTTCTTCACGGGCGAAGGCGGCGTCAACTGCTCGGCGTGCCACGGCCTCGGGGCACGATGGCAACAAGACCACACGCAAGAGCCGGCCAACGTGGGCGACCCGCTGCCGTGGCGCGAGAAGGACCCGCAGTACAAGTACGATCACGGTATGGCCGACCTCCGCAACCCGGCGGTGAAGGCCCGCTTGTGTGCGTCGTGCCACGTCGGCAACCCGGACGAAGGCAAGATCATCACACACGACATGTATGCGGCCGGCCACCCGCCGATTCCGCCGTTCGAGTTGGCCAACTACATGGAGTCGGAACCGAAGCACTGGGGCTACCCGACCGACTCGAAGTTACCGTACTTCAAGCAGTTCGCCAGCAAGGCCAAAAGCCCGTCCGACACCTGGAAGACGTTCCGGTACTTCCCCGACGAGAAGGAATCGTACCTCGCCCGGCACGTCGCTGCCGGGGCGGTCGCCGCGATGGAGGCAGAAGCGGCCTTGCTTGAGCACGCTGCAACGCACCCGCAGAAGGACGGGTCACCGGGGTTCGACTACGCCCGGTTCGACTGCTCGTCGTGTCACCACGACCTGAAGTACCCGAGCGCCCGTCAAGCCCGCGGTTACGAGGACGGCCCGCCCGGTCGTGCCCCGCTGAAATACTGGAATGGTGCCCTGCCCGAAGTGATCGCCAAGCACGCCGCGAGTGCGTCGGACCTGCCGGACCTGAAGACGTGGGGTGGGTCGTATGCGAAGGGGTGGCCGGAACTCCGAAAGGCGGCTGTGGCCCGGCAACTCGGCGACCCGGAGAAGGTGAAGGCCGCCGCGGCCGTCACGCGGAAGTGGTGCAACGATTACCTGCAACTCCAGACCGATACGGCCGCCCCGATCTACACCCCGGCCTACAGCAAGGGACTGTTGGCAGCGATCACCGCCGCGGCCACGTCAGAGAAGTGGTCGGCTGATACGGAATCGGCCCTCGCCCTCGGGTGGGCCGCCCTGGCCATCCGCGACGACTTGAAGTTGCCGACCGACAAGGGCAAGTTGGCCAACCTCGGCAAGACGATCCCAATGCTCGTCCGGCTGCCCGAGTACTCGTCTGCCGAGACGAAACGCCCGATCCCGATCGAGCCGAAGTTGAAGGACCGCCTCACGATGTTCGCCCGGTTCGATCCGAAGGAATTCATCGCGGCGTTGAAAGCGCTTGGCGAATAACAATGGGGGCGAGCGGGGGGCGTCAGCCCCCCTGATTCTGGTCTTTGTGAGAAACAGAATCAGGGGGCTAACGCCGCCCCCGCTCGCCTTATTTCTTCCCCTTCGGGTCGAGGTTCGCGGTCAGGTCGTCTTCCGTCACCTTGGATATGACGCCGTTCGTCGGCACGTCCACTTTGCAGATCCACAACAGCGCGTTTAGCACGACCTTGCGATAACTGTCGTCGCCCCAGTTGCGGTGGACGTGGCCGCCGGTGAAGCCGACGCCGCGGCCGCCGTCGTGCCGGTCGGCCGCCCACATCATCGTCTCAGCCTGGTTCTTCCCCTTCGCCGCCTGGATGTGCTTGTACGGCCCCTTCGGGTAAACGTAAGGCCCGTCGCGGACATCGTCCGACGGCACGGCCGACAGGATCGGCGTCACGCCCTTCATGCCCTCGCGGAACCGCATGTTGAAGTACCACTCGTCCTTCACGCTGAACGGCTTCACGCCGCGGGCAATCGGGTGATCCGGGAACGTCTTGAACTCCGGCGACCACATCGGGTTGCACGAGAATTCGTGCTCGTAACACCCGCCAATCCAGTCGCGCATTTCCTTCGCCCCGAGGTCCTTCGGCACCTCCACGGCGAAGTGCCCACACATCAGGCCGACGCCCTTCTTCATGAGGCCGTCGATGAACGCCAGCCGCTTGTCGCGGATGAGCGGATGTCCGCCGCTGCCGTCTGCATAGCACAGGATGCCGGCCGCCCCGTCGAAAACCGTCTCGTCCTTCGGGTAGCCGTTGAGCACCGTCACGACTTCGAGTTCCTTCACGCCCTCCAGGCACTTCGCCAGCAGTCGCACGCCGGCGTTGAATTCGTGCGCCCCTGGCCCGTGGCTCGGCGTGCCGGCGATCATCACCAGCTTCTTACGCTCGGCGTCGGCCGCCCGCAGGTGCGGCAGGGCGAGCGTGGCGGCCGTGTCCGCGAGGA
>JBBQCQ010000050.1:0-11231 GCA_038318835.1 Gemmatales bacterium
CACATCCTCGTCGGCGGGGGCGGTGGCCGCGTGCTCGTCTGGTCCGGCGACAAGTTCGCGAAGCGGCGGGAGATCACGACCGGCGGCTGGGACGTCCGTGCCCTCGCCCTGTCCCCGGACGGCAAGACGGTGTACGCAGGCCTGACGCGAATCAACGACCCGAAGGCGTCGCCGGACAAGCAGGTGCGGTCCGCGGCCGTGAAAGGCTTCGACCTGGCGACGGGCGAACTGACGTTCACGCGCGCGATCGGTGAGGCGATTGTGCTCTCACTGGCCGTCGCCCCGGACGGCCGGTCGCTGGTGGTGGTGAGCGGCGTTTCTGGGTTCGAGACCAACCCTGTCGCGTCCGACCACGTCGGTGCCCGCGTCGAGGTGTGGGCACTTGTCCCACCCGACCGGTAGTAGGAAAAAACATCAGAACTTCGCACGTCCCACCCATTTGCCGCTTCCTGTGAGAAGACGCGACGAAGGTTTCGCGTGGAATTCGGAATGTGAGTACGGCCGGCCCAGTCTTCCGCTACTGATGAACGGCTGAGGGTAATCACCCACACCCGCCGTACGGAGAGATCATGGCCCGCTCCCACTCGCGACGTCTCGCGTTTACGCTGATCGAGTTGCTCGTCGTCATCGCCATCATTGCCATTTTGATCGGCCTATTGTTGCCCGCCGTCCAGAAGGTCCGGGAGGCCGCCGCCCGCTCGACGTGTACCAACAACTTGAAGCAGTTGGGCCTCGCCGCGGCCAACTACGAGGGCGTCTTTCAGAAGATTCCGCCGAGTCTCGTCGTGGAACTCGGCCTGCCGCCCGGCGGCAGCGGGCAACCGGGGTACCCCTACCCCGGCATCGTACACTCGTGGGCACCAAACCTCCTGCCGTACATCGAGCACGAGAACGTCTTCAAGCTTTACAACATGAGCTACCCGTGGTTCTCGTCGCCGACCATCGTGCCGGGCACGCCGGACAACCAGTCGGTGCTGAAGAACCCGATCAAGACGTTCCTCTGCCCGTCGACGCCCGGCGGAGCCAGCCGCACGGTGAGCGGGTCGTACAAGTTCGGGGTGAACTTTCCGTACAACGGGCTGGCCGTTACCGACTACGCCACGAACAGCTCGATCAATCCCGGTGCGATCACGTTCTTCGGCTACCCGTCGACCACGACGCAGGACGCCCTTTATAGCGCCATGCGGCCGCAACTCCGCGGCAAGGGCATCACGCCGTCCCTCGGCACGCCGACTTCCGAGCCGGCAGCGATGGTCGGCGTGACCGACGGCACGTCGAACACGATCCTCTTGTGCGAGAGCGCCGGGCGGCCCGACTATTACGTCGGCGGTACGCGGAACACGACCAAGACGCTCAACGACGGCGGCTGGGGCCACCACGAAAACGACTACGGCCTCGACGGTGCCGTCTCGAAGACCGACCCCACATCCCCGGGCAACTGCGTCATCAACTGTCACAACGACAACGAAACGTACTCGTTCCACACCGGCGGGGCGAACCACGTCTTCGTCGACGGCTCGGTGCGGTTCGTCCGCGAGACCATCAACCCGCAAACCTACGCGGCCCTCATCACCGCCAACGGGGGCGGCTTGACCGCGTCCGAAATTTCGCCTGGGACGGATTGAAGCCATGACAACCACACTGCGGATTCTCCTCGCGGCGGCCGTCTGCGTTCCGCTGACGGGGTGCGGCAACGACCGCACGGTCACCGTTCCGGTCGCCGTGCGGGTCCTCTACAAGGGCCAACCGGCCGCCGGGGCACTGGTGGTTTTCCACCCCATAGACCCGGGGGCGGAGAAGCGGATCGGTGGTAAGCCGTTCGGGAAGGTCAAGGACGACGGAACCGTGGCCGTGACGACCCACCAAGAGGCCGACGGCGCGCCCGAGGGCGAGTACAACGTCACGGTCCAATGGAGTGAGGCCGCCCCCGCGGGCAAGTTGTCGCTCACCGGCGAAGGCGGCGGGGCCAAAGATAAGCTCGGCGGCCGCTACGGCGACCCGCGGAACCCGAAATTCAAGCTCACGGTCAAGCGCGGCGACCCCAACGTCCTGGAACTGAAGTTGGACTGAGTGTCCCTCTCTCAGTCCAGCGTATACGGCGTGTTCGCGTCCTTCTCGTGGCGGATTTCGTCCACCGGGTCTTGCTTCAGCCACCCGGCGTACAGGCGGTTCGCGCCGTTGAACACCAGCCCCTCCTTGTCGCCCACGTTCTTGTAAGCGTGAACCACGCCGGCTGGCACAATCAGGGCGTAGGGCGAATCTTCGCCGACTTCGCGGACTTCCTTTTTGCCGAAGGTCGGCGATTGCTCGCGGGCGTCCCACAGGTAGACGCGAAACGTGGACGGCCCGAAGAAGCAGAAGTAGTCGGCCTGATCGACGTGCTCGTGCGGCCCACGGCTGACGCCGGGCTTCGTCTGCGAGACGTAGGCCATCACCGGGTGGAAGGCCGGGTCGATCAGATCGTTGCGGAACAGTTCGACGAGCCAGCCGCGGGCGTCGTTGAAGAACTTCAGCGGAATCCACTTGATGTCGTGGATGGCCGACGGCTCGACGAATTTGGGCACGGGGACGTTCATGAATCCGGTCCGGTGGAAATCGGGTCGTGTGCCGAAAACCTACCAAGTCGCGGCGAACTGGGCGAGGCGAGTTTACCGACCTACTCCGACCGCAACTCCGCGACGAACGCGTCGAACAGCGGACTGCGGAACCGCAGCTTGCTCCACACCACGCCGAGGGTGCGGGTCGGCTTCTCGCCGGCGATCGGCCGGTACACCCTGCCGCCGCCGCGGTCCTGCTTCGCGGCCATTGCCGGCACCAGCGAGACACCCTGGCCGAGCCGCACCAGTTCCAGCACCGTGCCGAGTTGGTGCAGTTGAGCCGTCACCAGCGGGGCGAGCGCGTGCCGGGCGCAGAAGCCGAGCGCCTGGCCCGACAGGCAGTGGGCCTCGTGCAGCAGCACGAACGGCTCGTCGTACAGGTCGGCCAACTTCACCTGCCGCTTCTTCGCCAAAGCGTGCTTCGTTGGCACCGCCAACAGCAACTCCTCGGTGAAGAGAGTCTCCGTCGCCAGATGGTCCCCGCGCACTGGTAGGGCCAGCACGGCCAGGTCGAGTTCCCCGTTCGTCAGGTGCGTCAGGCACTCGTCGGTTGTGTACTCGCGAACATCCACATGCGCGGCCGGGTGGGACGTGGTGAATCGCACCAGCACTTCCGGCAGAAAGTATGGGGCGACCGTGGGAATCGCGGCCACCGTCAGCCGCTGGGCGTGACTAGCACTCCGCACGCTGATCTTCGCGTTGTCGAGCAGTGCGAGCGCATGTTCGACTTTCTCCAGCAGTGCTCGTCCCGCATCGGTCAGCTCTGTTCCGCGGCCTGTTCGGTCGAAGAGCGACTGGTCCAATTCCCGTTCCAGTTTCGCCACTTGCTGGCTGAGCGTCGGCTGCGAGACGCAGCACGCCTCGGCTGCCCGCGTGAAGTTGCCGAGGCGGGCGAGAGCGGCGAAGTACCGCAACTGGTTCATTTCCATATCAGACATGCCCCGTTGGCGCGATAGTTGCGGACGATGGATGGTATCCGAACAAGTGATGACGGCTATTGCACGTCGTCGGCTACTATACCGCTGTCGCCACCCGGACGAAAACCCTCTCGGAGAATCAGGATGCTCAAGAAACTCTTTACCGCCGCGGTCGCCGGCCTCACGGTCGCGCACGTGTCGGCCCAACAGCCGCCGACCAACACGCCACCGAAGCCGATTACCGAAGACGGCGGGCAGCCTGTCGGCAACAACCAGAACAGCCGCACGGCCGGGCCGAACGGGCCGGTGCTGCTGGACAACTTCCACCTCATTCAGAAGCTCGCCCGGTTCGACCGCGAGCGCATCCCGGAGCGCGTCGTCCATGCTCGCGGCGTCGGGGCGCACGGCGAGTTCGTCAGCTACGGCGACCAATCGAAGTTCACGAAGGCGAAGCTATTCAGCGCGAAGGGCAAGACCACGCCGACCTTCCTGCGGTTTAGCACGGTCATCCACCCGAACGGCTCGCCGGAACAACTCCGCGACCCGCGCGGGTTCGCCGTGAAGTTCTACACCGAGGAGGGGAACTGGGACCTGGTCGGCAACAACCTGCCGGTGTTCTTCATCCGCGATGCGATGAAGTTCCCGGACATGGTTCACAGCTTGAAGCCGAACCCCATCAACAACCAACAGGAGCCGGGGCGGTTCTTCGACTTTTTCAGCCACGTGTCCGAATCGACGCACATGCTGACGTTCCTGTACAGCGATCAGGGCACGCCGGCCAGCTTGCGGATGATGGACGGGTTCGGCGTTCACGCCTTCAAGTGGGTGAACGAGGAAGGGAAGGTGACGTATGTGAAGTTCAACTGGCGGTCGATGCAGGGACTCAAGCGGTACACCGCCGCCGAGGCTGCCGCCGCCAGCGCGAAGAACCACAGCGGCCTCACCGAAGACCTGTACAACGCCATCAAGGCCGGCGAGTACCCGAGTTGGGAACTCGGCGTGCAGATGATGAAGCCGGAAGACCTGGACAAGTTCGACTTCAACCCGCTCGACGACACGAAGATTTGGCCCGGCATCGAGGAAGTGAAGGTCGGCAAGCTGACGCTGAACAAGGTGCCGGAAAACTTCTTCCAGTTCACCGAGCAGGCCGCATTCTCGCCGGGCATGGTCGTGCCGGGCATCGAGCCGAGCGAGGACAAGATGCTGCAAGGCCGGCTGTTCAGCTATGCCGACACCCAACGCTACCGGATCGGGGCGAACTACCTCGAACTGCCTGTGAACCGGCCGAAGGTGCCGGTAAGTAACAATAGCCAGGATGGTGCGCTGAACACCGGCACCCGCACCGGCGACGTGAACTACGAGCCGAGCGTGACGACCGGCGGCCGTCGCGACACGACCGAGAAGGAATACAGCAAGGCCAGCCTCGCGGACCAGGTGGTGCAACAGCCGATCCACAAGACGCAGAACTTCAAGCAAGCCGGCGACTTGTATCTGTCGTTCACCGATAGGGAGAAGGCCAACCTCATCTCGAACCTCGCGGGCGACCTGAACCAGGTCAAGAACGAGGCCGTGAAGAAGCAGATGGTGGCCCACTTCTATCTCGCGAACGCCGACTACGGCACGCGCCTGGCGAAGGCCGTCAACGTCAGCCTCGACGATGTCAAGATGATAGCCGAGAAGACGAAGTAGCAACCGTCTGTGTATAGCCGTCGGTTTACCGGCGGGTATTGGTCTTCAACACCCGCCGGTAAACCGGCGGCTATATCATTTCCCGAGGTACACCCCTGTTCCCCACGCTCATACTCGTCGTCGCCGCGCTCGCATCGGCACCGCAACCGGCGGCCGTCGCACTCACGCCGGCCGTCGCGGCCAAGCTTCAGGAAATTGCCTTCCAGGCTGCCCGCGAAGGGGACGCCGAGACGCTGACGGAGTACTTCGCCGCCGGCCGCCCCGTGAACGATGTGAACAACCGCGGGGATACGCTCCTGATCGTCGCGACTTATAACGGGCAGCCGAAGGCCGTGGCGGTCCTCTTGAAGCAGCCGAAGATCGCTCTCGATGCCCGCAATAAGATGGGGCTAACCGCCCTGACGGCGGCTGCGTTCAAGGGCGAAGTGGACATCGCGAAGGCACTCGTCGCGGGGAAGGCAGACGTGAACGCCGCGAGCGAGAGCGGGCAGACGGCGTTGATGTTCGCCGCCCTTGCCGGCCGGGAGAAGATGGTCGAGTACCTGCTGAAGGAAGGGGCCGATCCGAAGGCCGTGGACAAGGCCGGCAACACGCCGCTGAGCCTCGCGAAGGGGCAGGGGGCCGAGAAGGTGCAAAAGCTCCTCGAAGCAGCCGGGCAGACGCCGCCGACGGGCGGAAAATGATGTCGGCCGCGTAAAAATGAGCGCGAATTCCTGGCCGAACAGCGTTGTCGGCAGCGTCGGGCACGTCTTACAATGATGGTCATCCGCCGCCGAAATTCACGTTGAGAATGCTGCTCATGCCATCCGAGTCGGTTGCCACGTTTCTGGACTTCGCCCGCGATAACCGCCTTCTGCCGACCGAGCAGGTGCAGGAACTGGTCCGCCAGTCCGAAGTGCCGCAGTCCGACGTGCCGGCCCTGTGCGATGCTCTTGTCTCTCGTGGATTGCTCACGCCGTTTCAGTCGAATTGCATCCGCGAAGGCCGCGGCCAGGAACTCTCGTTCGCTGGCTATCCCATCCTCGACTCGCTCGGCCCGTGCCCCGGCGGCTTCGCCCAGACGGCCCGCCACCCGAGCTTGCGAACGCCGATCGTCATTCGCCGCCTGAACGCCGAGTGGCTGGCCCCGGCCGAGAACCTCTCGGCTTTCATCCAGCGTGCGCAGCAGGTCAGCACCGTCACGCACGACAACATGGCGATGCTGTTGGACGCGGGGGCCTACGAAGACCAACTCTTCGCGGTACTCGAACCCTATGAAGGGGCGAACCTCGACTCGCTCGTGGCCGACATCGGGCCAATGCCCGCGTTCCTGGCGTGCCTGTTCATTCGGCAAGCGGCGGCGGGCCTCGATGCCGCCCATCGCACCGGGTTCGCGCACGGCGATGTGCGGCCGGCCAACCTGTACGTCTGCCCTTTGACGAAATCGAGCCGGGTGAAGGCGGACGGGTCGCCGCTGTACCGCCCGGCCCCCACGGCGGCCGTGAAGGTGGCCGAGTTCGGCCTCGTGCCGCGCCGCCCGCCAATAGGCGAGTGGACCTCGGCGCATGCCGAACCGCCGGACACGCTCGCGTACCTGCCGCCGGAGCGGCTCACAGTGGCGGACGCCACGCTGGCCGGGGATGTGTATGGCCTCGGCCTGTCGTTGGCGTATCTGCTCACGGCCCGCCGCCCATTCCCGGCCGCGACTTCCGTCGAGATTTTGCAGAAGCTCGCCGACACTGACCCGCTGCCCCTCGCCGCCCTCCGGCCAGACCTGCAGCCCGAATTGGTCGCGTTCGTCGGCACCATGACAGCCAAGTCGCCAGACGCCCGACCGACGATGAGTACCGTGGTCGAGCGATTGGCGGCGTTCATCTCTCCCGTGCCGGCCCCGGTTCTCGTTCCGGCTCCTGTAAGCGAACGCGACATCCTCGACGAACCGCCCTTGCCGCTTCAGGCTGCACTGCCGGTCGAACCCCCGAACGAATGGACCGTCACGCCCTACGAAGGCTCCGCCGGCGATGGCGACATGATGTTCGCCCCGGCGGCCGCGGGTGCGAGTGAGTCCGGCGTGGGCGGCTCAGCCTTCGCCGCGTCGGCGACGGTCCCCGCCCCCCGGCGGCGGCAGATGAGTGACGAGGACGCGAAGAAGGAAAAGAAGAAGTGGTTGCTGATCGCCTTCGGCCTTTGGGTGGTGTCGATCCCGCTCTGGATCATCCTTCTCTACACCTGGGGCATCCTCGGCGGCGGTCGCTCGAACACGGACACCCCAACGAAGCCTGTGGCCGTCCCGAAGAGCAAAATCACCCGGTAATGGTCAACGCGCGTTCCACCCCCTCCGCGATTCGCTCGGCCTGTTCCGTGCAGTCGTTCATGGCGATGCCGTGGTAGGCGTTGCCGCCGAGCATTAAGCCGCGGTGTTGCGCTGCCATCGCCTCGATGCGGGCCACGCGGGCCGGGTGGCCGACAGCGTACTGTGGAATCGCTCGCGGCCATCGCACGATGCGGTGGAAGACCATTTCGCCCCGCACTTTCATCGTCACGCCCAACTCCGCGTGAACCTTCCGCAGTAGCGTTTCGTCGTCCCACCCCAGCACGTCCGGCCGGTTGATGCCGCCGCACAGAACGCGCCATGTGACGAAGCCCGGCGGCGCACGGTCGGGGAAGATCGACGAACACCACTGCACGCCGAGCGTGTCGCGGCGGGTGCGTTGCGGGGCGATATACCCGAAGCCGTCCAGGTCGTGCGGCACATCGGATCGCCGGTAGCCGACGACCACGACCGCGATCGGCGTGGCCCCAATACTGGCGATCTCGTCCGCCAGCGGCGGGTCCAGTTCGGCGAGCATCTCGGCCTGCCGATGGGAGGGACACGTCACCACGACTGCGTCGGCCGGCCAGTGGTCTTGCCCATCACCGCGAACGATCCAGCCCGTCGGCGACTTCTCGATCCGCCGCACGGCGACGCCGGTCGTCACGGGCACCGCGGCGGCCAGCGATTCGATCAGCGTTCGCAAGCCATCGCGGAAAGACCACATCCGTGCCGGGCCGGGGCGGGGCAACCCGGCCTTCTCGGCAGCCCGCCGCTTGTCCTTCGCCGTCCGCAGGAAGCCGCGAATGACGCTCCCGTACTCGCGCTCGAACTTCGGCAGTCGCGGGAAGGCGGCGGCCACGCTGAGCTTCTCCGGGTCGCCGCCGTGGATGCCCGTGACGAGGGCATCGACGAACGTCTCGGCGGCTTCGCGGCCGAACCGCCGACGGGCGAACGCGGCTACCGTTTCGTCGGCCGGCAAGCGGTGCGGCTTCGCCCGCAGCGGTTCCGTGAGCAGTTTCATTTTGCCGGCAAAGGTCAGCAAGGGCGTTTGCAGAATGCCGAGCGGCGAGCCGGGGAGTTTGTGCAGGCGGTCGTTCAGGTAGAGGAAGCGATTCTTCCGCGATCCCTCGCTGGCCGGCAAGAGCTGATCGCGAAGGCCGAGCGACTGGCAGAGATCGACGGTGGCCGGCTTCGAGTCGAGGAAGCCGTTCGGCCCGAGTTCGACCGTAAACCCGCGGTCGTGCTCGGTCCAGACGTTGCCGCCCGGTCGGGACGCCGATTCGAGGACGGCGACTTCAAGGTTCGGAAGCCGCTGGCGGATCCGGTAGGCCGCGGCAAGACCACTGAGACCACCACCGATCACGACGACTCTGGACATGAAGGCATGATAGGGAGTTGTCTTTCGCCCCGGAGGGGGCGAAAACTTTCGGTCTCACGTGCCCTTGCCCTGGATGCAGAACAGGTGCCGCGAGCCGCGGATGTACAACTTGCCGTCGGCGACGGCCGGCGACGCGAACACCGGCTCGCCCACGTTGCCTTCGCCGAGCTTCGTGAACTCCTTCGGGTCGGCCTTCACCACCACCGACTTGCCGGCCTCGTCAACGATGACGAGACTTTCGCCGACCAGCACCGGCGACGCCGACACCGATTTGTTCAGCACCCGCTCCGACCACTGCACTTTGCCGGTCTTCGTCTCCAGGCACTCGACCACGCCCTGGTCCGTCACCCAGTACAGGTACTCGCCCTTTACGACCGGGCAGGGCACGTAGGGCATCAGGTTGGCCGACCGCTTCTCCCAGTACACGCTGGGCGGGCCGGCGCTCAGCGTGAGGGCCGCCCCGTAGCGACTGCCGCTGCCGTCGCCAGTCAGGCAGATGAGCGTGTCGTGGGCCAGCACCGGCGACGCGACCGACCGCAGGGCCATCTCGCCGGCCTTCCACGGGATCGTCCACGACCAGTTCACGCCGCCCGTCTTCGGGTCGTATCCAGCCGCCCCGGCTGTGCTGAACACCACGATTTCGTCCGCCCCGCCCGCCGTCTTCCGCACGATCGGCGTCGAGTAGCAGGCGCGATACGCCTTGCGGGGCACGGCCCACAACTTGTCGCCGGTCTTGGCGTCGAGCGCGACGACCTCGGCCGCATCGTCCTGGTCGAAGTTGATGAACACCCGCCCCTCGTGAACAATCGGCGACAGGCCGGCCCCGTGCTGACTCTTGAACGCGCCGAGCTTGGTTTGCCACTTCTGCTCGCCGGCGAAATCGAGAGCGTGAATGACGATGTCGCGGCCGTCCCACACGGCCGCGTAGATCAGCGTGCCATCGCTCGTCGGGGTGCAGGACGCCAGCGACGACTTCGCGTGAACCTTCGCCGGCTGGCCGGGGAACGTCTTCTCCCAGATCGGCTTGCCGGTCTGAGCATCGAGGCACGCGAGCGACCGCTTCGAGCCATCGCGGGATGCGACTTCGAGAAAAATCTTTCCCTTCACGATGATCGGCGACGAGTTACCGGGGCCGGAGAGCGGCTGACTCCAGAGGATGTTCTCCTTCTCGGACCACTTCACGGGCACCGCGTCGGTGGCGATGCCGTCGCCGTTTGGTCCACGGAAGCGAGTCCAGTCGGCAGCCGGGAGGGCGGCAGCGGTCGCGACGATGGCGAGGGGGAGAAGGTGGAACCGGCGCATGGGGAATCTCGACTTGGCGGCGGGGTGGGTTTCCGACGATTATCGCAGAACTTTTCCCCACGGCAACCGCGTTCCGAAATTGCCAACCGGCGGGCGGGGTGCGACAATCTCAGAATCCTTGTCTGGAGATTTCCCCATGCCGCGTTCGGTTCGACTGCTGTTCCTGTTGCTGGCCCTCGGCCTCGCGACGATGTCCCCCGGCCCGCGGGTGTACGCCCAGGAGAAGAAAGCCGACGACAAGAAGCCGGCCGGTAAGAAGGCGGTGCTGAAGGTCACGGTGCCGAACGACGCGGCCGAGTTGAAGATCGAAAATCAGACCATGAAGACGACCGGCACGGACCGCGAGTTCGACATCGTCGGCCTCGACCCGAAGAAGACCTACGAGTACGAACTGGTCGTGAAGTTCGAGCCGAACAACTACACGACCATCACCCGTAAGAAGAGCGTGAACTTCAAGGGCAGCGACGCGACGGTGGCCGTGGACCTGACGAAAGAAGACGCGGCCGACAAGGTAGTGATTCGGTTCGTGCCGACGCCCGAGGACATTGTGGCGAAGATGCTCGACCTGGGTGCCGTGGGCAAGGACGACGTGGTGTACGACCTGGGGTGCGGCGATGGCCGCATCGTGATTGCCGCCGTCCGCGACAAAATGGCCCTGGCCGGCGTCGGCATCGACATCGACCCCGAGCGGGTGAAGGAGTCGCAGGAGGCCGTCAAGAAGGCGAAGCTCGAAGGCAAAGTGGACATCCGCCAGGGGGACGTACTGGAGATCAAGGACATCTCCGAGGCGTCGGTGGTGATGCTGTACATGGGCGACGAACTCGGCAAGGCCCTCGAGCCGCGGCTGAAGAAGCTGTTGCAACCCGGCACGCGGGTGGTGTCGCACCGCTTCACGCTCGGCGACTGGAAGCCGGAGAAGACGATCACCGTTCAGGGTGCCGACGGCGAAGAGTACGTGCTGCACCTCTGGACCGTGCCGAAGAAGTGAGCCACGTATCGTCCTGGCGAGCCGAGCACCGTAAGGTGCCGGGTGAATGACACTCACCCGGCACCTT
>JBBQCQ010000051.1:0-11210 GCA_038318835.1 Gemmatales bacterium
GTTGGCCACAGACATTCTCGCCGACTACGCCCGCCGCCGCTTCTGTGCCCGAATCTCGCTGGTATGTGAGCACGCAGGGCCAGACGTTCGTGGTGATTCCCGGACCGGTCGAGTTCGTGATGGGTTCGCCGAAGCAAGAGAAGGATCACGGAGGAGACGAAGTGCAGCACAAACGGCGGATCGGCCGTTCGTTCGCGATTGCCCAGAAGTCGGTGACATTGGCCGACTATCGGAACTCGACGCCTACGGGTTCCGCCCGTCGCGGACTTTCTCGCCGTAATTCCTTCAGCTTTCCTGCCTGGATTTTGCTTGTCCGCCGACTGAGCCGTGCGGCGGGACGGGGTGTCAGTACAGCCAGCGGGCCTCGACGCGGAGCATGTCCTTGTACCATTGTTCGCCGGTGAGTGCCCGGCCGTAGCCGGCGTAGATGCCGAAGCGGTCGCTCACGTCGACGCGTGCTCCGACCTTCACGTTCACGACTGTCACGCCGGCCGCGGGTCGCTGCAACACCAGGCCGTCCAGGCCCAGTTGCGACTCCTGACCGGCCAGGACGGTCCAGCCGATGAATTCCAGCGTCGGCGAGACGCGGCGGTTGCCTCGCTCCCAGAGGGTGTACCGCGTGCCGAGGCCGTAGCGCAGAACCGTGCCGGCGAAGGCCGATCCGTCGATCGGCACCCAGCAGCGGAACTCGCCGGCCAGCCCCAGGCGGTCGGTCACGTTGACGAATCCGAGGAGGCCGGGTTCGAGGCTGACGTGGCCAGTGCCCAGCCCGCGGTTGGCGATGCCGGTCGGGATGTACGTCCGCAGTTGGAACGTGGCCAGTTTGTCCGGGGTCGCGAGCAGGGCGTACTTGAGGCCGACGACCGTGTCGCTCCACCCCACGGCGTTGGCGTTCACATCCGGGTTCAAGAACCGCGACCCAGCCTCGATGAACGCCGAGACTCGCTGGCCGAGCGTTCCTTCGACGTGGACCATCAGGTCTTGAAAGTCGATCGACCGCTCGGCCAACGGCAGCCCGCGGCCAGTCGGTCGGTTGCGCGGGTAGAAGAACTCCGCCCGGTTGGGGAAGGTGAACCCGTAGCCGAAGTCGGAGCGGAAGAACAACTGGTTCCCGACCGCGGCCGTGTCGATGTAGCCGACGCTACTGCCGCGCACCGTCAGCCCCTCGTCTTCGGTGGCCGGCGGCATCTCCCGTGGGGGTGGCGGGGGCGGTTCGGCCACCGGCGATTGTGCCGCCAACGGCCCCATCACCAGGAGCAAGCCGACCGCCCCGGCGCAGATTATCTTCCACATCGGCTCACTCCTTGCGCGAACTCGCTACTTCGCCTATTCGGTGAAGCGAAACGCGGGTCGGCAGCGATTCCGAGGGTTAGCGCAAAAGGAACGGTCGCGCGGCCCGCACAACCAGCAGGGTTTGCCCGAATGGCGGACTACTTGTCGGGTCGGCCGAGGGCTTCGCGGAATGCTGGCCGCTTGCGGATCGGGTCGCAGTCGGGGTCGTCGAGGAGACCGACGAGAAACGTGGCGTTCCCCTTCCGCACGATGGCGAGGGCTTGCGCGGCAAAAGCGTCCGCCCGGCGGGCTGCGTCGGCGGGGGGGTCGGGCACCTTCGCCGTCGTGGCCGCCGCCCGTGCCAGAAAGCAGACCGCCCGCCATTCGCCGAAGGGATGACCCGGCAGGCCGTCCCGGATGCGCTCGGCCTCCTGAGCAATGGCCGCGTCGTCGCCGGCTCGCACGAGCAGGTCGGCAAGATCGCGGGCCTGCTGACGCAGCGACTGACGGAAGTCGGCGTCGTCCGGGTTCGCCCGCAACGCGGTGAGCACTTCCGGGATGCCCCGCGTCAGGTGAATCCGGGCTTCGGCGGGGCGGGCGGCCGCGAGCCGGCCGAGGTTGCCGAGGGCGATGCCGAGTTCGCCATGATCGCTCGGCACGTTCGGCCGGATCGCCAGCACCGCCTCCCAGTGGCCGATGGCCGCGCGAGTGTGGGCCTCCGCGGCCTTGCGGTCGCGGGCGTATTCCAGTTCGGCCATCGTGGTGCAAACGCGGGCGAGATCGACGCGGTACAGCGGAGTGGACGGGAACTCGCGGACCAACTCTTCCAACCGTTGGCGGGCGTCGGCCGCAGCCGCGAGGGCGGACTCCCGTTCGTTCGTTGCCGACCACGCGATGGCCAGGTTGATCCCCGCGGCCGCCCGCTCGTGGCGGTAGTCTGGCCGCGTAGGGTGGGCCGCGATCAGGGCATCCAGGTGGCCGACGGCGGCGGCAGCCGCCATGGCCGCGACGGCGGGACGGCCGGCTTTGCGGAGTACGTCCGAGAGGTTAATCGCGATGCGGGCGATGTGCTGCCGCTGATCCGGCGGCGCACGATCCGGGGGGAAGAGAGCATCGGCCGCCTCGCGAAATCGGGCCTCGGCGTCGGCGTAGCGGCCCTTCTGCCCGGCGACGATGCCGCGGTTGTAGAAGCTCTGGGCCAGGTCGAGGGCCGGCGCGGGGTCGGTTGGGGCGGCGGTTCGCAAGCGGGTCTGGATGGCCGCCGCGGCCGCGTACTCCGCGTCGGCGTCGTCCAGCCGCGCCGTCAGGCGGTACACTTCGCCCCGCCAGTTGTGGACGAGGGCCACCTCACGCCACAACTCGGCATCGTCGCGGCCGGCCGCACGGAGTTTCTCGAACCGGGCCGCCGCCTGATCGTAAGCCGTCAGGGCGTCCGGGTAACGGCCGAGCAGGCGATAGATGTCGCCCGTCCGGCGGGCGGCCCGTGCGGCCTCCCACGCCACGCTCGGGTCGCCGGCCTCCACGGCCAACAGCTCCTGATAGAACCGCATCGCTTTTTCCAGTAGCGCCCGCCGCGTTTGTTCGGCCCGCGGTTCGGCCGCGAGGTCTTGTTCCGCCACTTCGGTCAGCAACTCGTCGATGGCCCGCATCGACATCTGGAAGTGCGACCGGGCACGATCCCGCTCGGCGATCAATCGCATTTGTTTCCACACGCCGAAGCCGACGCCGGCCCCGATGGCGACCACCAGCAGCAACAGCAGGGCCGACAGCACGGGGTTGCGGCGTGCCAGCTTCACCAACCGCTCAGGCCAGCCGACGGGCCGGGCCAGCACAGGGCGGCCGGTCAGAAATCGCTGGAGATCGTCGGCCAGTTCCACGGCGGTCGGGTATCGCTTCTCCGACTCCTTCCGCAGGCAGGCGAGCGCGACGGTTTCCAGGTCGCGCGGCACGGTCGGTTGAAGGCGGCTCGGCGGCACCGGGTCGCGGGTGCAGACTTGATCGAGCGTGTCCATGGGGGTCGTCCCCTTGAACGGCGGGCGGCCGGTGAGCAGTTCGTACAGGACCGCCCCCAGGGCGTACACATCGGCCGGCGGGCCGACGTGGCGAACGTCGCCACGGGCCTGTTCCGGGGCCATGTAGCACGGCGTGCCCATGATCGTGCCGGTCTGCGTCTGGCTCTCGTCCTCCGTTCGCCGGGCCAGTCCGAAGTCGGCCACCTTGAGCGTGGGGTAGAGAGCGGCGGCCGTGATGGTGGAATCCCGGCCCTTCCCTTCGCCGGTTTGCGGCTCGGCCCCCAGCAGGATGTTGTCCGGCTTCAGGTCGCGGTGGATCACTCCCGCCCGGTGGGCATAGCCGACGGCGACGGCGATGGCGGCCACCACCTCGGCCGCCACGCGGGGCGCAAGCGGGGTGCCGGTCAGCCGCCGGGCGAGACTGCCGCCGGGGCAGAACTCGAGAACCAGGTACGGCTGCCCGGCGGTTTCGCCAACTTCAAACACCTGCACGATGCCGGGGTGCTGAAGGTGGGCGGCCGCACGCGCCTCGGCTTGCACGCGAAGCCGGGTGTCGCGGTCCATGCGATCCGCGTGCGGAACCTTGAGCGCGACGATGCGATCCATCGAGACGTGCCGAGCCTTGTAGACTGTGCCCATCCCGCCGCTGCCGAGGACGCCTTCAACCTCGAAGCCGGGGATGAGCTGGTTCGACTCGACCGCCGGCGGCGAAAGCTCGGCGTGAATGGCCCGGATGGCGTCCGGCGATTGAACGACCGTATCGGTTCGACTGGTGTCGGGGGCGGCGACCGGATGTTGCACGACTGTGCCGGTGAGCGTCCACATGACTCCGCAGACCGGGCAGACGAGGGTGCCCGTCGGGTCGCGCGGGGGCGCGTCCGGGTCGAGTTCCCATGGGTGTCCGTGTGGGCAGCGGAGTTCGATCACGATGAATCGCCTTCCGGCGGGCACGGTCGGGGCGAAGTGTCTCCACCGTTTTACGAAGTGGCTCGCGGAATCATGCCCATCAGCGTGCGGCGCACGGACAGCACCCAGGCCACGCCGAGGTAGAACGCCGGGTACACCAGCGACACGCGGGCTAGCGTGCGGAACGATTCGCCGCTCCAATCGACGACGAGCGCGGCCGCGAGCACTACCGCCCACGGCAGACTGAGAATCAGCATCAGGCGGTTCAACCGCCCCGGCAGCGTCGGGTACGGGTACCGACTCGGGACGAACGTGAGCAGCGCCAGGCCCAGAATCAGACCCACGGCCCAGTCGCCGGTGATCGGCAGCGCGAACAGGTAGAAGGCGACGATGTTCCAGTACGACGGGAAGCCGAGGAACGAGCCATCCGCGGTTTTGATGTCCGACTGGCAGAAGCCGTAGGCACTGGCGACGAGGGCGACCAGCAGTACCCATCGGGAACCGGCCGGGAGCAGCCCGGCCCGGTCGATCAGCAAGAGCGGCAAGCAGGTGTACATCAGGAAATCGACGAGGTCATCGAGCCGCCGGCCGTCGAATCCGGGGACGGCCTCACGGATGCGAATCGCCCGCGCCAGGGTGCCATCGGTGGCATCCACGAACACCGCCACCAGCATGAGCAGGAAGCAGGTTCGGTAGGTCCCCGGCGTATTCTCGGGTTGAAGCAACAGGCCCACGACGCCGGCCGCGAGCACGAGGCCGCTGGCGGTGTACGCGTGAACGGCCCACCCGAGGCACGTCCGCATCCATGACACCGGCTGGCTCATCGGGCGATCCCCCGCCGCACCCCCCGGTACACGACGACCCCCGCGATCAGGAGGGCCACACTGTACAGCACCGCCCCGTATCGCTCGTACCATTCCGAGCCGTAGAGCTGTTCGCGAGGCCACCCGATGTTCACGATCAGTGCGGCCCCCCACACGACGGCCAGCAGGTTGATCGGCAAGCCCCAGCGACCGAGGTACCAATCGGCCGTCGGCACCCGTCCGCGAAGGCGGTTCACGAGCATCGAGCCGGTCGTGAGCAAGTACGCCAGATTCGACCAGACGATACTGACACACACCAGGGCCGTCATTAACCGCTCGGAGTTCAAGTTGAACAGCAGCAAGCCACTGCCGAGGATGCCGACAACGATGGACGCGACGTGCGGCGTGCGGTGTTCCGGGTGAACCCGCCCCAACCAAGAGGCGAACGGAATCGCCCGGTCGCGGGCCATTGCGAACAGAATGCGGGACGTGATCGCATGAACGGCCAGCGTGCAGATGAACGCCGCGAGGGCCGCTGCCGCCACGAAGATCGACCCCAGCGTTTCCCCCAGCACCTGTGTGATGAGGTACGGCAGCCCACCTGCCCCATCGGTCAGGAGCGGGTCGGCCAGGTTCGGCGCACTCACCAGGGCCGCGATCAAGAGCAGCGCGCCGAGCACGGCCGCGGCCACCAGTGCTTGGAGGATGGCCCGCGGTGCCCGACGGCGGGGGTCGATGGTTTCTTCGGACAGGGTTCCGGCGGTGTCGAATCCGTACATGACGTAGGCTGCCATGACCGCCGCCGCGAGGAACGGGCCGACCGTGCCGAGGCCGTTCGCCAGTCCCGGTACGCCCACGTCCAGCACGACGGCCGGGCTACGCACGGCGTGGCCGAACAGCAAGGCGATGAGCACCACGGCGGCGATCAGTTCCACGACGACGCCGCTGGTCATCAGGAGCGCGAGCCAGCGGGTCCCGAGGACATTGAAGAATGTGCTCAGTGCAATCAGGACGACGCCCAGCAGGGCGGCGTTGCGGGCTGGGGTGTCCAGCACCTGGAACCCCGGCCAGAGGGCCGGCAGCGTGATCTGCCACGCCAGCGCGACCGCGGCGAGTGTGACGACGAGCGAGGCCAGGTAGACCCAGCCGATAAGCCACCCCAGCACCGGGGAACCGGCCCGCGTGGCCCAGGCGTAGACACCGCCACAGAACGGATACCGGCGGGCGAGTTCGGCGAAACACAGCGCCAGGCAGAACTGCCCTGCGAACACCACCGGCCACGTCCAGAAGAAGGCCGGCCCGGCTTCGCGATAGCCGAGGTGGAAGTTCTGCACGATGCCCGTGAGGATCGACAGGTACGAGAAACCGGCGGCGAAGGCGGCAAAGCTGCCGAGTCCACGACGGAACTGGGGAACGTAGCCGGCCCGCGTCAGTTCGCGGTCGTCGGCCTCGGCAGTCTCGGGCATGGGGGCGAAGGGGTCCAGGAAACGCGGGTCAGGTGGTTCTGGTTGTTTAGCGATTCCCGCCGACCGGGCCACCGCCGCCACCCCGATTGAGCCGTGTCGTCGGGGAGTTTCTCCCTTTGCCTTCCCACGCAGGGCGAATATGCTTATCCGCCGGAGGTCGTCAAGGGCTGGGTTCCACGGCCGGTGAAGAACGGCACCCCGGTACCTCGATCTCCCGTAACACCCCTTGCCCGCCCGCCCCCTCTCGGCCCGCGAGCTTTTTCTTGAGGTTCGCGTGGCACGTTTCTCGGCCGGGCTTGTGGTCCTTTTCCTCATGATCCCGTCGGCCGTGGTCCGTGGTGACGACGCCCCCATTGTTGACAGCAAGATGACCGAGGCCGAGGTCTTCGACGGCCTTTCGCCCGACTGCCCGCCCGCGGTGCGGGACCGGCAGCGGCTTGTCAGCGTCGCCTACGTCGGCTTCGATGGGAAACTCCATCAGGGGCAGGTCGTGGTCGATCGGGACCTGGAGCAGGACATTGTCGACGTGTTCGCCGTCGCGCGTCGGGAGAAGTTCCCGATTCAGTCGGTGATTCCCATTTCGCACCCGAACTACCGCAAGGACCGGGCGTGGGACGACGAACTGTCGATGGCCGCGAACAACACGTCCGCGTTCAACTACCGCCGCGTGACTGGGGGCACGACTCTATCCCACCACGCGACCGGCCGGGCGATTGATCTAAACCCGTTCACCAACCCCTACATGAAGGGGGCGACAGTGTTGCCGAAGGGGGCGACCTACGACCCGACGCGGCCGGGCACGCTGACGGCCGACCACCCCATCACGAAGGCGTTCTTGGCGCGCGGGTGGGAGTGGGGCGGGAACTGGAAGGCGCTCAAGGACTACCAGCACTTCGAAAAGCCGGCGGCCGAGTGGACGCGGCCGGCCGCCCTGCAGCGGGGCGACACGATCGCGTTCGTCGCCCCGGCCGGCCCGGCCGACCCGGAGCGGGTGGCCCAAGCGAAGGCGAAGTTCGAGGCGATGGGCTACAAGGTGTCGGTGCCGGCCACCCTGCCCACGCGGAAGGACCGCTACCTCGCGGGCACCGACGACGAACGAGCGGCCGAGTTCAACGCGGCCATCAAGGACACCTCCGTGCGGGCGGTCTTCGCCATCAAGGGCGGGTACGGGCTGACGCGGATCATCGACCGCCTCGACTACGCGGCCATCCGTGCGAACCCAAAGATCATCTGCGGCTTCTCCGACCTGACGGCCGTCCACCTGGCGGTGGCGAAGAAGTGCCGGCTAATCACGTTCCATTCGCCGATGCCGCAGTTCGGCCTGTGGCGGGACGGCGAGGGGTTCGACTACTCGAACGACCTGTTCTGGCAGACGCTCCGAGGCGACACCTTCCCGAAGACGGGCGGCTTCCCAGTGCCCCTGCCCGCCGGCCGGCCAAAGCCCGTCGGCCTGGTGCCCGGCAAGGCGACCGGGCGGCTGGTTGGGGGCAACCTGTCCCTGGTGACCGCGACGATGGGCACGCCGTTCGAGATCGAACCGGCGGGCAACATTCTGTTCCTGGAGGACACCGGCGAAAAGGGCTATCGCGTCGACCGGATGCTGTCGCAGTTGCGGCTGGCCGGCCACCTCGACCGCATCGCCGGCGTCGTTTTGGGAACCTTCGACGGAACCGATGAGGCAGAACTGGACACCCTCATCCGGGAGTACTTCGGCAAGTGCAAGGTGCCGGTGATGACAAATTACCCGGTCGGGCACACGCCGTTCAACGCCACCCTGCCGCACGGCAGCCTCGTACAGATCGACACCGCCACGGGTACGATCGTGGTTCAAGAAGTCCCCGTCCGCCTCACCCGATGATTGACTTCCGCCGCTTGATGTAGTCCCACACCACGTAGCGGTCGAGGTCGCGGCCGGTGCTGAAGATCACCCGGCCCTCGGTGCTCTCCACCAGGCGGCGGGCGAAGCGGATGTCTTCCTCGGTCTGGTTCCACGTCGAGATCAGGAAAATGTTGATGGTGATGCCTTCACGGGCGCACAACTTCGCTTCGCGGAGAGTCGCCTCCTCTGTCCGTGGGTCTGGCGGGTAGAGCAGGTACAGCTTGCTCCCCTCGAAGTGGGCCGTCGGCAGGCCGTCGGTTATGAGCATGACCTGCTTGTTCGGCGGGTCCTGGGCGGTCAGGTAGCGGCGGGCCGTTTGCAGAGCGTGCTGAATGTTCGTGAAGTGGTGGTGGACGTCGCTTTCGGTGATCTTCGGGTTCGCCATGTCGGCCACCTGGCGGATGACCGGCGCATGGGCCGTCACAGCCTTCGGCATCAGGCCGGCGATCTCCGAGAGGTGCCGCGGCTTGGCGAAGGTGTACATCTCGATGAACTGCAAGAAGTCGCCGGGGTACTCCGACCGAATCAGCCCGTCGAGGGCGAGGCCCATCCGCTTCACGTTCACGTACTGGCCGTCGTACCGCATACTGCCGCTCATGTCGAGCAGCACGCACGTCGCCGCCTTCGGCGTGTTCTTCGTGCGGTGGATGATAATGTCTTCCGGCTTCATCCGCACCTTGCCCTCGGTCGCGCCGCCGCGGAGCATGGCGTTAATCATGCTGCCGGGGATGTCCATGTGCGTGACGCTGTCGCCGAACTCGTACTCTTTCGTGCGGGGCGATTCCACCGCGCCATCGCCCAGCACCGCGTCGGGGTGGCGGCCGGTACGGCTCGCTTGTAGTTCGTTGAAGATCGTGTTCAGCACCTTCGACTGGAACAAACGGAACGCCTTCGGCGTCATCTGGTAACTGTTCGGCCCGGTCTTCTCCAGCCCCTGTTCCTCGGCCTGCCGGCGGATGTAATTCTCGATGGCCTGGTTCAGTTCGCGGAGGTGCTCCATGCCCTCCTGGTCGAGGTACTCTTGCAGTTCTTCCAGGTCGATGTACCCCAGTTGCCCGGTCTTCTGCACCTGGTCGAGTTGTTCCAGGAGCTTGTCGAGTTCTTCCAGTTCAGCCTTGATTTCCAGGGCTTCGGGCACGCTCATCGCTTGTTGGCCGGTGAATTCGTACTTCGCGGCGAGTTCGTCCACCTGGTATTTGTCGCCGAGCGTCTGCACGAGGCCCGGCAGCTTCTGGGCGAACTCGCGGTTCTCGCGGCCGGCCCGGTAGTAGAGGTTCTCCAACTCGTAAAGCTGCTCCTCCTTCACGGCCTGGCGGAAGTCCTTCTCCAGGTTCTTCGGCGGCCGCAGAGAGCTGGCGTGCTGCTGGAACTGCCGTTCGGCCTCCCGCACGACTTTTTTCGTCTCGTAGGTGGCGAGGATTTGCTTCTTGCGGTCCTGGAGCTTCTGCTTGAGGAAATCGAGGTTGGCGATCATGCCGCCGATCTGCGACGGGTCGATCTTGACCATGCTGGCCAGTTCTTCGTCGGTGAACTCACGCTGCTCGCCGTAGGTCAGCATCTGCTCGAACGCGGCCGACACGAGGTCCGGCGGCGGCTGGTTCGGGCTGGGGATCGTGAGCGGGTCGTACTTCTGGTACGTGTGAATGATGCCGCCGAGCGACTCTGGCTTGCTCATAGATGCTTCTCTTTTCAAAACGGAACGCGGAACATGCAGGATTTGAACGCCGGATCAAAGCAGGATAAAACCAAATTCGATTTTTGATCTAATCCGGTTTGGATCCGGCGTTCTCCGCGTTCCGTTTTCGTGTCTTTCGTTGTTACACGATAGTTGCTTGGCGTCAGCGAGTTCCACCGTGTAGGATGAGCATTGTACACCGGTCACCATCGCGGGGGCGTGAACATGCGGCGATTCCTGGCGACCCTGGGCAGCCTCGCGGTCGGCGCAAGCGGGGGCAGCGCGGCCGACGCGGTCAAGCCCCGCGAGGACGCCACCGCCCTCGTGCAGCAACTCGGCTCGCCGCAGTTCGTGGCTCGCGAACAGGCCGCGAAGGAGTTACTGAAACTCGGGGCCACCGCGATTCCGTCGGTGCAAGGGGCCATCGACACCACGGCCGACCCCGGCATCCGCGAACGGGCCGAGGCCCTGCTGCCGCGGTTGCAACTGCTGGCCGAGTCGGCGCGGTTCCTGACGCCGAAGATCGTGACGCTCGACTACAAGGGCGTGGCCCTGTCGGCCGTTGTGGACGACCTGCGGAAGAAGACCGGCATTAACCTTGTGCTGGATGGCGTGACTGCCCCGACGCGGCCGATCACCCTGACCGGGGGCGACGTGCCCGCGTGGCAGGCCGTCGAGATGCTCTGCGCCGCCGGCACCCTGCACGAAGACCACCGCCTGGATTTGCCCGCCCCCTCCGCCGCCGACGGGAATACGGTTGTCACGCTCGGCCGGGGCCGCGGCTACTACAACAGCACGCCGCAACCGCTGTACACGCCGGGCAGCGCCCCGATCATCCTCATCGACGGCAAGGCCGACCCGCTGCCGGGCAACCGGGCGACGGCCGTGCGGGTGGTGGCCACGCCCGGCCGGTTCGAGGGGAACCGCATCATCCGCGGCAGCGGCACGGTGCTTTTGAACTTCGACGTGGCTCCGCTGCCGAGGTTGAACTGGTCCGCCTCGCCGTCCGTTCGCGTGACGAAGGCCGAGGACGAAGACGGCCGGCCGCTGTTCGCGAACCAGAAGGCGGACATTGTGCCGATGGTGAACCAGAACTACGGCGGGTTCGGCGGCGGCTTGTGGATGGGCGGCGGCGAGTACGCGATCATGACCGACTCGACGCCTCGCGGTAACAACCCCCGGCTGACGCCGGTGACG
>JBBQCQ010000052.1:0-11205 GCA_038318835.1 Gemmatales bacterium
AGCCGACCGCATCGACTCCACCGGTGTGGCGGCTGACATCGCGACGTGTCTTTACTACACGGGAATCGACCCCTTCACCAAGAAGCCGGTCGAGGTAAAACTCGGGTTGAACGACCGAAAAATGCAGCGGGCTTTGATGCAGTTCTTTAAGCCCGAAAACTACTTCATGGTCCGCGACGCACTGATCGAGGCAGGTCGGGGCGACTTGATCGGTGGCTGCGACGGTCTCATCCCGGATCAACCGCCTAGAGAAGCCCTCGAGAAGCGGCGACGGGAAGCCAATCAAGCGGTTCAAGGCGACCACTACCACACCGTGGCCAATCCCGCCAAAGGCGAGAAGCCGGGTGAACGCGGGGCGGGTCCGCCGAAGCCGACGGGCTATCGGCCGGGGCGGAAGACGCAGCAGCGGAGATCCGACAAAAAGCGGAAGGGATCAAGCCCGTTGGGCTAGTCACGCCGGCACCGCCCTGGCCGAAGTCTCCGGGTCGTCGAGGGAGTTCAGCGACAGGAAGAGGTAAGCGGGGTTGCAGCACAACCGGTTGCCGCACTTCTGGCGGACGCGGGTTCCTTCTGGCACGGGGCCGAGGGTGAGTTCCCATGCGACGCGGTGGGCGAATGCCGGATGGGTGGCCTGCCCATCGAAAGGAAGCCATACTCGGCGGAACGCGGCCTTAGAGCATTTCCAGCACTCCTCCGGGCCACGAACCGGACTCGGCGATTCGAAACCTTCGGACGCTCTTCTGGTGCTCGATCAACAACGACACGTCTCGCGACCTGGACCAGCTCACCCTGGCCGAACCCCTCGCCGACGGGCGCACCAAACTCCGCGTCGCCGTCGCGGACGTGGCGGGAGTATCGTCAGTCCACCGTGCTCAACCGCCGGTTCCCCGACCTGATTACGCAGCGGCTGCTGAAAGCCGCTCTGGCGGGCGTTCCGTCGCCGTACTCGCCGGCCGAACTCGCGGCACTGGCGACGCACTGCACGGTGCAAGAAAACGCGGCCCGGAAGGTGGAGCGACAAGTGCGGAAGTCCGCCGCGGCCCTGTTCTTGTCCGGGTGGGTCGGGGAAGTCTTCGACGCGGTGGTGACCGGAGCGTCCTGATGCCCCCCGTCGAAGGTCGGCTCTCAGCCGGGCATCAGGGGGTCGACGTGGGCGACCAGCTCAAGGTCCGGCTGACGGGCCTGAACGTCGAACGAGGCTTCATCGATTTCGCGCGGTGGGAACACGATACAAAACGGGTTGAACCCCAAAGGAGGATCGGTGATGATGCAACAGTCCGTTGATTTGGTGCGGGTGGCAACGGGATCGCTGGTGGAAGTCCAGGCGTGGATCGAGTTGATCCGGGCCGCCGAGATCGAAGCCCGCCTGGTCGGTGACGACCTGATCGCCGGGTTGGGGACGGCGCTGCCGGGCACCGTGGAACTCTGGGTTCACCGCGCGGACGCGGCGTCGGCGGAGGCTGCCCTGGCCGAGTTCGGACGGCGACGACGGGAGCCGGAAACGCACCCGATCCCGCCGCACGGGCACCCCGAATCAGACCCCAAGCCCGACCACTCCCGCGGCCCGCAGCACGGCACCCCGCCCCATCGCCCGCTTCCTTCGTAAAACGGGAACCGGGGCCGGGCGACATGGGAACCGCTCCAGTTCGACACCGCTCCCGGCGAATCCCCATGCCCGCGGCGGGGCAGAAACATTGGGAGACCCGTGGGTCACACACCGATCGAGAAGTGGATCGCGGGCGTTTCCCCCGCCGACCGGACCGCGGACGTGGCAGAGCGGGTGCTCCGCGGCCGCTTCCAGGCGGTCCTCCACTACCTGCCGCTGGCGGCCGAGCGGATTGGCGAGGACGTCGAACACGTCCACCAACTCCGCGTCTGGGCGAGACGGGCCGCGGCCGCCCTCTGCCTCTTCAAGGGCGAACTGCCCCCGCGCCGCCGCGCGTGGTTGTTGAAACAACTCCGCACAGTGCGCCGGGCCGCCGACCAGGCACGGGACTGCGACGTGCTGCTGGCTCGGCCCCACGCCCCCGGAGACGAGTGGGTCGCGAACTTACGGGCCGAGCGGGCCACGGCGCAGAAAGAGATCGTGAAAGTTCATAAGCGGCTCTCGCGGGGCGACCGGCTTTCCGGCCGGGTTGATCGACTGCTGAGCCGCGTCAAGGCCCGAAGGCGGGGGAAACGGGCAAGTCGGGACAGTCGGTTCGGGCCGTGGGCCTACGCCCGCCTCCACTCGGAAGCCGAGCGATACTTCGCCGCCATCCCGACCCTCTTGTGGGATGACGACGCCCTCCACCCGCTCCGGATCCGTGGCAAGCGACTGCGGTATGAAATGGAAGTCCTCGCCGGGGCATTCCCCGAGTCGTTCCGCACGGTGCTGTACCCGACGCTGGAGCGGTTACAGGACCGCCTCGGTGAGATTAACGACCGGGCCACCGCGGCGGCACGACTCCGGGCCAAGCTCGACGAGGAGACGTTGACAGACGAAATGGCCCGGTTGCGGCGGATGGCGGACGCCGAAGAGGCCCAACTCCGGCTGTCGCGGAAAGACTTCTGGGAAAAGTCCGGGCCGGCGCTGCTGCGAGACATCTGGGTCGGCTTCGAGGCCCTGTTTGTCAAGCCGTCCCGGCCGGTAAAACGACGGCACGACAGGGAGCCTAGCCCGTAACGGATTTCTCCCGCCATCGCCCTTGCCACGCGAAGCTGATGGAACCTCCGGTGCGGCATGTGCCTGCCGCGGGGCGGATAACGTTCCCTGGGTGCCCGAAGGCGGGCCGGAAGGCCGATGGCGGACTTGTTCGCGTCGTACTGGCCGTATGTGACGAGTGGCGTGCTACTGGCGGCCGACTTGTGGGCGACCGCGCACACCGTCCTGCACAAGCACGACAACCGGGCGGCCCTCGGCTGGGTCGGCCTTATCTGGCTCGTCCCGGTCGCCGGCATCGTACTGTACACGCTCTTCGGCATCAACCGCATTCGGCGAAAGGTCCGACGGCTG
Organism: Gemmatales bacterium; assembly: GCA_038318835.1. Taxonomy (GTDB): domain Bacteria; phylum Planctomycetota; class Planctomycetia; order Gemmatales; family Gemmataceae; genus Limnoglobus. The sequence goes on from JBBQCQ010000052.1 coordinate 2,996, forward strand.
CGCCGGCAGGTCCGCCGCAACCGGCGCCCGGAGCGGCCCACCGCCGCAGGCGCCGAGGAGGCGGGTGGCGGCCCCGGGCTTCGTCGATTGGTGAGCGAGGTGACGGCCCGCCCCGTCTCCAGGCACAACCGGATTCTACCACTGCCGAGCGGGGAGGCGGCCTACACCGAGATGCTGGCCGCGATCGCCGGAGCCGAGCGGTCGGTCGGCCTCTCGACCTATATCTTCGGCAACGATGCCACCGGCCACACGTTCGTGGACGCCCTCGCGGCAGCCGTCCGCCGCGGGGTGGCGGTTCGGGTTCTCGTCGACGACATCGGATCGCGGTACTCCTTCCCGTCCGTCGTCGGCCGGCTGCGGGCCGCCGGCGTTCCCGTGGCCCGGTTCATGCCGTCCTTCCTCCCCTGGCGGTTCGCCTACGCCCAACTCCGCAACCACCGCAAGATTCTGATGATCGACGGCCACGCCGGGTTCACCGGCGGGATGAACATCCGCGACGGCCACGACGCTCGCACGCACCCCCGCTTCCCGATCGCCGACTGCCACTTCCGCATCGACGGTCCGGTCCTGGCCGACGTGCGGGCGGTCTTCGCCGACGACTGGCAGTTCGCCACCGGCGAGCAACTGGACGGGGCCGCCTGGTTCCCCGAACTGAAGCCGGCCGGCCAGGCCGAGGCGCGGGGCATCGCCAACGGGCCGGACGACGACTGGGAGACGCTCCGGCTCACGCTCCTCGGCGCGATCGCCAGCGCCCGGCGGTCGGTGCGGATCGTCACGCCGTACTTCGTGCCGGAAGGCGGCCTGCTGTCGGCCCTCGGCGTGGCCGCCCTGCGGGGCGTCGCGGTGGACGTCGTTGTGCCCGAACACAACAACCTGCGGCTCGTCCACTGGGCGATGCTGGGCCAGGTCGGGGACCTGATCGGCCACGGCGGACGGGTGTGGCTGACGCCGTTGCCGTTCGACCACACCAAGTTGCTCGTCGTGGACGACGAGTGGTGCCTGATCGGCTCGGCGAACTGGGACGCGCGCAGTTTGCGGCTGAACTTCGAGTTCAACGTGGAGTGTTACGACGCGGACCTGGTCGGCGAGTTGGCCGCGATGGTGGCGGCCAAGATCGCCCGCGGCCGCCGACTGACGGCCGCCGATTTGAACCGGCGGAACCTGCTCCTCCGGCTCCGCGATGGCGTCGCCCGGCTTGCGACGCCGTACCTTTAGCCCGAGAACTGAAACCGAATGAACCGTCCCACGGCACAACCCGACGGGCTGTCGCCGGCCGAGGTGGCCGAGCGGGTCGCGGCGGGGCGGGTCAACCGGCCGCCCCGCGACGGCTGGCGGGCCTACGCCGACATCGCCCGGCGGAACACGCTCACGCTGTACAACGCGATGGTCGTGCCGGCGGCGGTCGGCCTGTTCCTGCTAGCGGACTACCGGGCGGCGTGGGCCGTCAGCGCGATGGCCCTGGCGAACGTGGCGATCGGGCTGGCCCACGAACTCCGGGCGAAGCGGCATCTCGACCGCCTGAGCGTGCTCGGCGAGGCGCGGGTCCGCGTCCGCCGGGACGGCACGGAGGTTCCCCTGCCGGCGGGCGACGTCGTCGCCGACGACGTTGTGCTACTCGCCGCTGGCGACACCGTCGTGGCCGACGGGTCCGTCGTCGCGGCCGATTTTCTCGAACTGGACGAGGCCCTCCTCACCGGCGAGTCGGACCCGGTTCCGAAGGCGGTCGGCGACCCGGTCAAATCCGGGAGCGTCTGCGTCGCCGGGGGTGGGGCGTACCGGGCCGAACGGGTGGGGGCCGAGGCATTTGCCCACCGGGTGGCCGCCGCGGCGCGGCAATACCGGCACGCCCCCGGCCCGACGCAAGCGACCCTCGACCGCCTGGTGCGGGGGCTGACGGCCGTGGCGGTCGGGCTGTGCCTGGGGTACGTGGTGCTGCACGTCGTCCGCGGCTTCCCGGCCGCCGAGCTGGTGCAAATGGTCGCGGCCACGATCACGTCGATGGTGCCGCAGGGGCTGGTGCTGCTCGCCACGCTCGTGTTCGTCCTCGCGGCGACGCGGCTCAGTCGGCGGGGGGCCGTCGTCCAGCAGTTGGCGGCCGTCGAGGGGCTGGCCGCCGTCAATGTGATTTGTACCGACAAGACCGGCACCCTGACCACCGGCCGGCAGACGCTCGACCGCGTCGTCGCGTTCGCCGAACCCGAGGTCGCGGTGCGGCGATGGTTGGGCGCGTTCGCCGCGGCGAGCGTGGACGGGCGGAACAAGAGCATCGAAGCTCTTCGCGAATCGCTGGCGGCCGGGGCGGAACGAATCGACGTCCGCGACCAGTTGCCATTCCAGTCGCACCACCGCTACAGCGCGATCATCGCGAACGGGATCGGCGAACCGCGGCTGTTCGTCCTCGGCAGTTTTGAAGCTCTCGCCCCCCGCTTCCCCGAATTGGAACGGGCTGCCGTCGAGGCCGCCTGGCGGGACCTGCTCCCCACCGGGCTGCGGCTGCTCGCGTTCGCAGACGGGCACGCCGGCCCCGACGGCTTTCAGAGCCGGTTGCCGGACGTGCCCCTCCGCCCGCTGGCCGTCGTCGCTCTTCGGGACGAGTTGCGGCCGCAAGTGGTGGACGTGCTGATGGAGTTGGCCGCCCAGGGCATCCGCCTCAAGGTCGTGTCCGGCGACCACCCCGAGACCGTGCGGGCCACCGTCCGGGCACTCGGAACCGCCTTCGGTGATCAGCGCATCGTGACGGGTGACGAGTGGGCGAATTCCGCCGACCGCGTCGCCCTGGCCGAGCGGTGCGACCTCTTCGGCCGGGTGTCGCCGGAGCAGAAGTTGGCCCTCGTCGACGCCCTCCAGCAGGCCGGGCACCGCGTCGGCATGATCGGCGACGGGGTGAACGACGTACTGCCGATCAAGCGGGCCGACTTCGGCGTGGCGATGGGGGCGGGCAGTCAAGCGGCAAAGGCCGTGGCCGGGCTGGTCCTGGAGTCGAACGACTTCGCCGTCTTGCCCGTCGCACTGGCGGAAGGGCGGCGGGTGGTGCAGAACATCCGCCACGCGGCAAAGCTGTTCCTGTTGAAGAACGTCTACACGGTGGCCTTGATTCTCATCGCGGTCGGCGTCTATGGGCTGCCGTTCCCGTACCTGCCGCAGCAGGTCACGCTCCTGAACGCGCTGACCATCGGCGGGCCGGCCGCGATCATCCTCGCCGGCCGGGCGACGGGCCGGGCGGGTGGCCCGACCTTCCTCGCGGACGTCGGCCGCTTCGTCTTCACGGCCGGTGCGGCGACGAGCGCCGCCGGGCTGGCCGTCTACCTCGGGTCGCTCCTCATACTGGGCCACGACGCGGAAACGGCCCGCACGCTCTTGCTGACGACGCTGATCCTTGCGGGCCTCGGCAACGCGGTCGTCGCCACGGCCGGCGACAGGCGGCTGATCGTGTGGGCGGCTTTCGGCGCGGGTGGGATGGCCGCGGCGGCAACTGTCCCGCCGGTGGCGTATTTCTTCGCTCTCGCGCCGTTGACCGGCGGCCAGTGGATGTCGGTCGTCATCGCGGCCGGGGCGGCTGTGATCGTTTCGGCCGCGTTCAATCTTGGTGGGGGTTTCGGAGGTGGAAGTCGATCACCAGCGGAAGGTGGTCCGACGCCCGGTGGGCTAACGGCGTCCGGACGACTGCCGCCTCGCGGATGAACAGCCCCCGGTGAAACGCCTTGTCGAGGCTGAGCGCCGGTAAAAAGGCCGGGAAAGTGCGGAATCGCGACGGCGGCGCAGTGATGTGCTGGAAGCCGCGAGCGGCGAGCGGCCCAGCGGCGAGGCGGTTGCGCCAGTCGTTGCAGTCCCCAACGACCACCGTCGGCAGGTCCGCGGACTCGCGGAACAGGGCGTGGTCGAGCAGGCGTTCGACCTGCCAGCCGCGCTCGCCCTCGGCCAACCCCAGGTGCCAGTTCACGAGGTGCATCGGGCCTTCCGGCGTGTCGATGACGACCAGTTGCCCGCCGCGGCGCTTCCGCCACCCGTACCGCAGTGAGACGTGATGGCGGCGGAGGATCGGCCACCGCGACAGGACCAGATTGCCGTACCCACCGCGGCGGTAGTGGTGGTTCAGTTGGAATGCCAGGTCGGCGGCCGCGACGGCGGCACGGAGCAACTGCGGCTGGTCGTCGCCCCGCGTGCGGCGGGCGTGCCGCGTCACCTCTTGCAAGCAGAGGACGTCCGGGTTGGCGTGCTCGATGACCCGCACGACGCGGTCGAGGTCGTACCGCCGGTCCCGCCCGCCGATGCCCTTGTGAATGTTGTAGCTGAGCAGCCGCATGGCGGGGTTGGGTGAATAGGATCGGCCCAAATCGAGCGTTCAAAACGCCGATCGCTGATCGAACAGGACAATGATATGCACGAACCAGGGCCACGCCCGGCGTTTACCGACCCGCCCGGCGAGCATTCAAAAGCGTTACCCGGCCGAGGAAAACATCCTCCGCAAGATACCGCGATGCGAGTTCGGCGCTGACTCCCTCTCGGAAGCGCCGGGATTTCAAGACAACGGAATCCGCGATGGCCCACGCCGCGAAGTCCCGTTGGCTTCCCTAAATCTCGCCCTTCAGTCGGCGCGAATGATGACTTTGAGCGCCTTCTCCTTGGCGGCGCTGCCGAACGTGTCGTACGCCCTCATCATGTCGTCCAGCTTGAACTCGTGGGTGATGAGCTTGCGCGGGTCGAGTTGGCCGGAAACCACGCTCTTCAGGAGCATCGGCGTCGTGACGGTATCGACGAGCCGCGTCGTAATGGTGACGTTGTGAGCCCACAGCTTGTCCAGCTTGAGTTCGACGCTCTTCCCGTGAACGCCCACGTTGGCAACGTGCCCACCCGCCGCCACGATGTCCTGGCACATCCCGAACGTCGCCGGGAGGCCCACCGCCTCGATGGCGACATCAACGCCCTTTCTTTCGGTAAGTGACATCACCCGCTGGACCGCCGTTCCGTCCCCGCTATTGATGGTCTGGGTAGCGCCCAACAGTTTGGCCACCTCCAGACGGTTGTCGTCGAGATCGATCACGATGATTTCGGCCGGCGAGTAGAGTTGGGCCGTCAGCAGCGTGGCGAGGCCTACGGGGCCGGCCCCGACGATCGCGATCGTATCGCCCGGTTTGACCGCCCCGTTCAGGACGCCGCACTCGAAGCCAGTGGGGAGGATGTCGCTCAGCATCACGAGCACGCCATCGTCCGTGCCCGCCGGAGCGTGGTAAAGGCTCGTGTCCGCGAACGGGATTCTCACGTATTCGGCTTGTGTTCCGTCGATCGTGTTGCCCAGAACCCACCCGCCGTTCGCACAGTGCGAATACATGCCCTTCCGGCACCCGTCGCACCGCCCGCACGACGTAATGCATGAGATGAGGACCCGGTCGCCCTTCTTAAAGTTCGACACCCCCGGGCCGACCTCCTCAACGACGCCGACGCCCTCGTGGCCGAGGATGCGGCCGGCGGTCACCGTGGGGACGTCGCCCTTCAGGATGTGGAGGTCGGTCCCGCAGATGGTCGTCCGGGTGATCCTCACGACCGCGTCGGAGGCGTCCGTGACTTTGGGCCGCGGGCGTTCTTCCCAGGCCCGCTTTCCCGGTCCGTGATAGACAAGCGATTTCATCATCTCTCCTCTTGTTCGCGTGCGACGACCGTCTGGTCGGGCAAGCAGACCTTCGGCGTCAGTCTTTCGGCGGTCGGCTGGCTTCCGCGCAGGCCAGGCTGCCCGCCGTGACCGTGGTGACAACTCCTACCGGCCCGGCCAGGACGCCGACGAAGAGACTGTCGATCGGGGACATTCCGAGGAATGCCATCTCGTAGCAGCCCATCACCCGACCCCGTCTGCGTTCCTCGACGATCGTTTGGAGGATCGTGTTGCACGCCGCCAACGGGACCATCATACCGAAGCCGATCAGTATCAACATCAGGGCGGAAAGCCAGACCACCTGGGAATGAGCGAAGCCGACCAGGGCGAGCAGTCTGGACTGCACCATGAACAACGAGTGCGTGAGGACCAGCATCCGGTGCCGATTCCACCGGTCGACGAGTACGCTCGCAAGTGGGGCCCAGAAGAACGACGGGGCTTGGCTGGCGAAACCGACGATCACCCGCCGATCATGGAGATCGTTTGGCCGATGAAGAACAGGCGAAAATTCCGGTGGGCCAGTGCCCGGGTGATGGACCGAAAGAAGTTCCTCGGGGGCGGTGCGATATGGTCGGATGGCATCGGTTTTCTTGAGCCGGTCTACTGGAATGAGGAGTTGTGCGGTTCCGGTGTCGAGTACGAACAGGGTGGGCGAAAGGTAAATTTGCCCGTCGGTGATGGAGATGAGGTTCGTCGGGATGTATGCCGAGATGTTCTCGGCCTCCGTCTCGATAACGGGCAGCGCGGTGAGCGAGTCGCCCCCGAGGTCGTCGCGCAGGTGCGTGGCCCCCGTTCGAGCAGCCGGGAGTGGATGTGGAAGATGTCGCCGGGGAACGCCTCGCGGTAGTCCCGCGTATGGTGGGTGAGGTCGTCGTAAACGATGAGGACATCCCGCCCCGCCTCCATGAAGTGCTCGGCGATGCTGGTCGCGGCGTAGGGGGCGATGTACGCGAGGCCCGGCGGGTCGTTGCCCTTGGTGACGACGACGGTGTACGCCATCGCCCCCTTATCGCGAAGGGTGGCGACGCCCGACGCTCGACGCCCGCTGGCCGATGGCGAAGTAGACGCACAAGACGTTCTGATCGCACTGGTTGAGGATCGTGTCGATCGCGATGGCCGACTTTTCCGTCTGCCGGTCGCCGAGGATCAGTTCGCGCTGGCCGCGGCCGATCGGAATGAGCGCGTCGAGGACAATCACACCGTCGCCACGAGAATTGCTTGAACAGCTTCTTCAACCCGGCTTCGTCTTGGGTGACGTGCGGATAAACCTCGCTCCAAACCCCTTCGAGGTAAACGTTGCCCACGATCGCCGGGCCGCCGTGGCCCGGCCCAGCTATGTAGAACATGTTCAGGTCGTACGTCTTGATGACCCGATTGAGGTGGACGCAGATGAAGTTCTGGCCCGGCGTCGTCCCCCAGTGGCCGACCACGAGGGGCTTCACGTGCAACAACTTGAGCGGCTCCTTGAGCAGCGGGTTGTCGTAGAGATGGATCTGCCCCACCGACAGGTAGTTGGCGGCCCGTCAGTACGCGTGGATCTTTCGCAACAAACTGGGCGACAACGGCTCGTCCGTGCCGTTCGAGTGGCCCACTCCCGCGGTCGTGCTCTCCTGGACCCCGCGTTTCACGTTCTTCGTGGTCGGCATTTCCGTCGCGATGTCGGATTTCATGGGTCCTTTTTCCGCAGCATCCGGTCAATCACGGTATAGTGGACCCCGAAAACTGGACCACGACTAGAACTCCCTTGATGGGTGTTTGATCGTGGTCGACCCGGGGGAACGCGAATGAACAAGAGTCCGCGGGTTCATACACCTGCGTTCAAGGCTCAGGTGGCGTTGGTGGCCCTCAAGGGCGACCGCACACTCAGCGAGATCGACGCCCAGCATCAGGTTCATGTGAAGTTGGTCCAGGCGTGGAATAAGCAGATGCTGGAGCAAGCGGCCACGGTCTTCACCAGCGGGGTGAAGCCCGTGGCCGCGAAGGATACCGCAGCTCAACAGGCCGAACTGTTCGAGCAGATCGGTCGGCTGAAGATGGAGTTGGAGTGGGTGAAAAAAAAGCTGCCGCCTTCCTGTGAGTGGAAGCGATCTCAGACTGAGTCGAGCCACGACGAGTTGAGTGTTCGCCGGCAATGCGACTTGCTGGGGTTGAATCGGTCGAGTTTCTACGCGGAGCCGGCGTCAGCCTCGGCCGAAGACCTGGCGATGATGGAACGGCTAGATCGGGGGCATCTGGAGCGTCCATTTTTGGGGACTCGGAAGCTGGCCACGCTGGTGAGTTCGCCGGGGGAGGCGGTGAACCGGAAGCGGGTCCAGCGGCTGATGCGGGTGATGGGTCTGGAGTGCTTGTTTCCGCGGCCGAAATGCAGAGTGACCTCGCGGTGTCCCAAGAAGTATCTTTACTTGTTGAAGGGGGTGGCGATCGATCGACCGGGGTTCGTGTGGAGTGCCGATATTACCTCTGTGCCGATGCCGTCGGGGTTCATGGATTTGGTGGCGACGATTGACTGGTTCAGCCGACTGGTGGTCAGTTGGCGGTTGTCGAACACGTTGGACGGGAGCTT
>JBBQCQ010000053.1:0-11185 GCA_038318835.1 Gemmatales bacterium
CGCCCGCTCCGCGGGCCTCTCCCTGCCGTCGCTCGTTTACAGCGATGCCCCAACCGGTACGGTCGTCGGCCCGTCCCGCGTGTCGGATGTGGGTTCCTCGTTCGGCCGAACTTCGGGCACCGCCGACACGACCGCGTTGAAGCGATACACGGTGCTGAAGGAACACGCGAAGGGCGGCATGGGACAGGTGTCCATTGCCGTCGATGAGGAACTCGACCGCGAAGTCGCCCTGAAGGAGATTCAGCCGCGGTACGCCTACGACCGGGCGGTGGCCGCCCGGTTCCTCCTCGAAGCCCGCGTGACGGGGAAGCTCGAACACCCCGGCATCGTGCCTGTGTACGGCCTGAACCGCCACCCTGACGGGCGGCCGTACTACGCCATGCGGTTCATCTCCGGGGAGAGCCTGCAAGATGCGGTGAAGGCCTTCCACCTCGCCGACGTGCCCGAGCGTGACCCCCACGAAAGGGCACTGGCCCTACGGCAGTTGCTCACGCGGTTCGTGGACGTGTGCAACACCATTGCCTATTCGCACAGTCGCGGCATCCTGCACCGCGACCTGAAACCCGCGAACGTGATGCTCGGCGGTTTCGGGGAAACGCTCGTCGTCGACTGGGGGCTGGCGAAGGACACGAACGTCGTGGCGCAGAAGCCCGCCCTCGATTCCACGCAGGTCATTCCCGCGCTCGCGTTCGAGCGTGCAGTCCAGCCGCCGCCGACCGAGGTGGAGGAGCCGGAGTCGTCAGACGGCGGCGGCACGACGAAGACGCAGGTGCAGCAACGGCCGGCGATGAGTCTCGCCGGTCCGGCAGCGGCCGATACGGGCGAGCTGACGGAAGTCGGCAAGGCGATGGGCACGCCGGCCTTCATGGCTCCGGAGCAGGCCGACGGGCGGTGGGACGACGTGGGCATGTTGGCCGACATCTACAGCCTCGGCGCGACACTCTACGCCATCCTCACAGGCAAGGCTCCGTTTCGCGGCGACGTGCAGGAGATTCTCGACTGTGTCCGCCGCGGCGAGATGATCCCGATTTTTGAACTCAATCCGACCGTTCCCCAGGCCCTCGCGGCGATTTGCCACAAAGCGATGTCGCTGCGACCGCAGGACCGCTACCCGACCGCCCTCGACCTGGCCGGCGATGTGGACCGCTGGATGGCCGACGAGCCGGTGAGCGTCTATCGCGAGCCGTGGACCGCCCGCCTGCTGCGCTGGGCGCGTCGGCACCGCAACCTCGTGTTCGGTTCGGCCGCCGTGCTGCTCACGGCACTGGGTACGATCACGGTCGGCTACTTCCAGGTTCACGCCGAACAGAAGCGGACCTTCGAGGCCAAAGTCGCCACGGAAAAGATCAACGGTGAACTCAATGTGGAGCAGAAGAAAGTGCTGGCCGCGCGGACGCTCGCGGAGGCGAGCCGCGAGGACGCCCGCGAGGCACTGCTGACGCTGACGGACGACGCCATCGGCGAAATCCTCACCAGCCAGCACACCGCAACCGGCAAGCAGCAACAGTTCTTGCAGGGCGTCATCAAACTCTACCAGCGGTTCATCCAGGAAGCCCCGGACGCACACGACTCGCGGCTGTTCGTGGCCGGCGCGCACTTCCGCGTGGGCCGCCTTCAGTTCAAGCTCGCCGAGAACGAGCAGGCGCGGGCCGCCTACAACGAGGTTTTCCGCCTCGCGGAGAATCAGACCGGGGCTGAGTGGAAACCCCTCGTCGGCGAAACCCGCTTGTACTCAGGGATTCAGTACCTTGCTCTGGGACGCTACCCGGAGGCCGAGGCCGAGTTGATCGAGGCTCACAAAATTTTCCTGGAGACGGTGAACGCCAACACGGGCGAGGGGAAGACGGCCAAGCCCGAATACTGGCACCGCCTCGGCCAGGCTCAGGATCGGCTCGGCCTGCTGTACTTCGCCCAGCGCAAGCTCCAGGACGCCGAGGAGTGGTTCCGCTTCTCGCTGATGAACCGCCGGCGGTTGGTCGAACTCGCCCCGGACGAGCCGGAATACCAGTACCGCATCGCCCAGAGCCTGCGGCAGATCGCCATGGTCTGCAACGAGAAAGGCAACCGCCTCGAAGCTCTGGAAACCGCCGACGAAGCCCGCCGGATTTGTAACCGCCTGCTGAAGACCGACCCCACGTCGGCCGTGTACCTCTACATGCTCGCCGAGGTGGACGGCCTCATGAGTATCGCGACCACTGACAACGGTGCGGGCGGCGAGTTGCCAACCCGACCCTTTGCGAAATTCCTGCGCGGCAAAGTCCGACCGGCAACACCACGAGCAACACACCGCACCGAGTCGGCGTGGTACGCCGAGGCAGCAGTCGCGAACTGGTCGCAGTTGGTCCGCCTCTACCCCGCCGATGTCGGGTATCGGCAGCAATTGGCGACGGCCAACCTGAACTTGTCGATCGCCGAGGGCCGGGCGGGGCGGTTCAAGGCAGCCGACGACGCGCTGCGAGTTTCGACCACCGTCCTCGGCGACCTCGAACGTATCGTCGAGAACAGCCCACGGGCCGCCATGATCCGCGGCCGAGTCTATCACACAGAGGCCGTGCAACAGCGGGACCAGGGCGAGCCAGTGAAGGCACAAGCCGCCGCCGAGAAGGCCGTCGCTGTCGCGACTGAGCTGGTCGAGAAATTCCCCGAGAACTCCGCCTACCTCAACGACCTCGGCTGCTACCAGATCGAACTCGCGGCCGCCGGACTCTCGACGCCAATGCCAGACTGGAAGCGCTCGGAAGCACTCCTCAACGAAGCATGGAGCCATTCCGTCAAGGCCATCACGAAACCCGGCACGGACTCGACCGACAAGTACTTCTGGGCGAACGTGCGAAGTTTTGGCCGCGTGTACACGGACCTGCTGGTCGAGATGAAGAGTCCGAAGACCATCTCGGACATTGCGAAGCAGATTACGGATTTGAACCTTAGGCCCGACGCCGAGCGATTGGAAGCTGCGGGCGTATTCGGCCGTGCCGCGATGCTCCTGGCGGGCGACGAGACGACGCTCGATGCCCAGGGCACGACGTGGGCGAAACGCTTTTCTGGGCTGGCGGTGGCGAAACTGGCCGAGTTAGACGTGGGCTTCGAGTGGTTGCGAGCGATCCAGACCGACCCGGACCTAGAAGCGGTGCGGACGCTACCAGAGGTGAAGGACATCCTACGCGAGTTCCGCGAACCGGCCCCCCTGCCGCGGGTGAGAGAGTAAGTAGGCGAGGCGAGTACCGTGAGGTGCCAGGTGATTGGCCAGGCGATTCACCCGGCACCTCACGGTACTCGCCTCGCCCGATTCACTTTTTCTCCGGCTTGAACAGCTCCTTCCACTGTTCCTTTTCCTTGTCTCGCTCGGCGAACGGGATGCCTTTCGCCATCCAGTCGGGCGTCGGTGCGCCCTTCAGATGGTGGTCGAAGAACTGCTGCATCCGTAGGGTGTAGTCCCGCTGCGTGGCCTTCTTGCGGAGGCCGTGCAGTTCGCCGTTGTAGTTGAACAAGTAGCACTCCTTGCCGAGCCGCCGGAGGGCGAGGTAGTACTCGATCCCCTGGTACCACGGCACCGCGTCGTCCTGGTCATTGTGCAAGATCATCAGCGGCGTTTGCACGCGGTCGGCCATGAAGATCGGCGAGTTCTCAATGTACTTCATCGGGGCTTGCCACAAGGTCGCGCCGATTCGGCTCTGCGTCCGCTCGTACTGAAACTCCCGCGGCAGGCCGGTGCCCCAGCGGATACCGCCATAGGCGCTGACCATGTCGGACACGGGTGCTCCGCTCGCGGCCGCCTTGAAGCGATTCGTCTGCGTCACAAGGTACGCGATCTGATACCCGCCCCACGAGTGCCCCTGGATGCCGATGGCTTGTTCGTTCACGCACCCCTTGTCCACCACCGCCTGAATCGCAGGCAGCACGCATTTCAGCGCACTCTGCCCCGGCGAGCCGACGGTGTACGCGATGTCCGGCATGAACACGAGATACCCATTGCTGGCGTAGTATGTCGGATTGATGCTCGTGCCTGCCGACGGCATCCGGAACTGGTGCAGGTTGTCCGACAGCCGCTCGTAGATGTACACGATCATCGGGTACTTCTTCGCCGAGTCGAAGTTCTCCGGCTTCACCAAAATGCCGGACAACTCGACGCCGTCGAGGCTCTTGTACGTCACGAGTTCCGACTTGCCCCAGTTGAATTCCCGCTTCCGTGGGTTGATGTCCGTCACCCGCCGCACGTCGTGGAAGGTCATGTCGGTCGCGTAGTAGTCGGGGTATTCCGCGAAGGTGCTGCTCGTGAAGAGGAGCGTGTCGGCATGTTGTGCCTTCACCGGCCGGCCGTAGTCGCACGCGGCCATCATGAGCAGCTTCGGCTTGCCGCCCGGTTCCATCCGGTAGAAGCCGGTGTCCTTGGTCATGAGGTTCGTCGCGTTCAGCAACAGCGGCTTGTGCAGGTCCACGCCGCGCTCCGGTTCCCCATCGGGATTCGGGAATCGGGCAATGTCGAACCGCACATTCTGTTCGCGACCGATCTTGGTCAGGTTCTCGCGCGTCGATCCATCCGGCGACACCTTCCAGATATCGAAGCGGTCGGAGATGAGCAGGAACTTCTCGTCCGGCGTCCACTCGGCGAACCCGTAGGAACTCGGCTTCATCGGCATGTCGAAGGCTTCGTTGAAGAACTTGACCGCCATCGTCTCGGTCAAGTTGACCCGCTTGCCCGTCGGCACCGCATAGCAAACCCAGTCTTTGCCGTCGAAAAGAATGCGATAGTTCCCCTTCGGCGAAGCCACGACGGCCCCCTCGTGTGCGGTCAGCAGCGGTTTCACCTCGCCGGTGCGGATGTTCACGAGTGCGTGGTCGGCGAGGGTGGCCCCGTAGCCGGTCAGGTTGCGGTACGGTTTGTCGTTGCTGGCCGTCGCCCAGTCGCCGAAGTCGGGCACGCCGACGGTAATGGTTTCATCGGAAAGTTGGCGGAACTGCTTCGTGTCGAAGAAGTACACGGCCGACTGCGTCCGCGTGCGTTCGGTGTCGCCGCGGATCTTTTGCATCGGCTGGATTTGCTCGTCTTTCCAGTGCCACAGGTCCAGATCGACCTTCTCGTTCGCGGTTGTGGCAGGTCCGGGGGTGGCGGGCGTTTCCTTCTTCTCTTCGGGAATCTTGGCTGTGCCGACGGCGAGTTTGAGGCCATCTTCGGTGAACCGCAGGCTGCCCCGCTCGACAATCATCGTGCCCGCTTTCAGCCCCGACGTAGTGGAGTTCAACAGTTCCACAGCTACAGCCCTCGTCGCACGATCCCACAGATAAACCTTCGGCCGGGGCGTCGCCCTCTTCGCGTCGGGCTTCCCCTCCGGGGCCGGTTCCTCGTAGAAGAACGCCAGCCGCGCTTGCTTCGCGTCCCACACTTGCCGCGTGTACTTGCCCTTGCCGGTCAGCACCGGCGTGAGGGCGGTCGAGCCGAGGTCCACTGCGAACAGGCCGTTGTCGGTGGCGGTTCGCGACACCTTCGTCAGCAAGAGCGTCTTGCCATCGCGGGTCACCTGGTAATCGAGGACATCCGCGAAGGTCTGTTCCTTACCGTCCGCAAGATTGCGAACGGTCAGGACGGCGCCGATGGGCAGGCGAGGGCTGGTCGATTGCGGGGCCGCCGTGGCCGAGTTTGGCGTCGCCTCGCCCGGCAGTTGGCGCGTGCGGCCGCCCGGTATCGATGGTGTGCCCGACGGTTGTGGCGAAGCAGCACCCGGACGCGGTATGAAACTCACGCCGCCGATCATGGCCCCCGCGGCGGTCACGTCGGTCGCCTTCGGCTCCTGATGGAGCAGGAGGAAGTTCGACTTCTCCACCACGCTGAACGCCTTCAACTTCGGCACTCGTTCGCCGATCTGCCCCGTCGCCAGGTCCATCATCGCGAGCACGGTACGGGCGTCCTTCTTGTCCGCCTTCGCCTGCTCCTGTTCGGCTTTCGTCGGCATCAGTGGGAAGAGCACCTTCCTGCCGTCGGGCGTGAATTGCGGAATGCCGGCAAGGGAAGCAACCGGAGCGGGTGATGGAGTCAGTGGGGCCGAGGGTTCCCCCTCCGGCCGCTGCTCGCCGACCGCGCCGGCTGTCCGACCGCCGCGCGGGACGATGTACTCGGCGGTGCCTGCCAGGCTTTTCACGATCACGGCCCCGTCGCCCTCGCCGGGCAGGCGGTTGTACGCCAGCCACTTGCCGTCGGGCGAGAGGGTCATCCCGGTCGCAGTGTTCCAGATTTCGTAATCGGCGTGTTTGAGGGGGCGTTTTTCGGGAGGGGTCTGGGAGAAGGCGACGGAACCGAGGAATGAGAGGAAGAGGAAGGACGCGAATCGACTCATGCACGATCTCCTGACGGGTTGTATTCGCTGATAATATCGCGAAACCCGGCGAACTGCCCAGGAGATAACAGAAATTTCGGTCGTAGGGTGCGGACGATACCGCCGCCCACGTGCGACGGAAGGGGACGTGACGATTGCTCAGCCGACTACCACGACGATTCCATCATATTCACGACCTGCTTGGCGAGCTGGTTGGCGATGAACAAATTCGCGGTCGCGTTCGACTCGCCGAGTTCCGGGAGGATGCGGCCGACGGCTATGATCTGGGCCGGAACAGGTACTTGCCGGATCGCGACCGAGTCGGGAAGCGTCACACTCGGGTCGAACGGTACTGGAGTGTCGGTCCCGGCCGGCCGCCGGGGGTTAGACAGGATGCGGCCATCTCGTAGGTCGCGCCAGATGACTTGCATCGTGACAGTCACTTCCGCTTCACGGATGAGCGCCTGCTGGTTGACGTTCACCGCGGCCTTGCGAATGCTGACGAGCGTACCGATCAGTTCTGTATCGGCCTGGTCGCGGTTGGACACGACCTTCATACGCGTGCGGGATTCGATCTCCCGAATGACCGCCTTCGTGATGTCCACCTCGAAGTCGCGGTTCGGCGTCGTCTCGAAGGCGGTGGACTTCAAGATCGGCACATAGACCGTCCGAATACCCTCGTCGAACTGCGGGCGGGTCGAGTATCCGAGCAAGTTCAAGTCGCGGCCGTTCTGGCAACCGCTGAGGGCGGCAACGGCGAGCAGGCTAAGGGTCAGAAGGCGGCGCATGGGTTTCTCTCGCTCGGGCGTGGACGATCGCTCTCGCCGTTACGGTTGCTGGGCGAGCGGCACGACCGCGACGGCAGGCATGATCCCCGGCGTCGATTCGCCTTCCTTCCGGCCGAGCATCGACTCGAACTGCTTGACCGCCGTTTGCAGCGGGCCGTACTGCCGGTTCTTCTTCGCGTCTGTCTCGGCGTTCGCCCGGATGGCTTCCATCCGCTCGGTGGCCAGGTCGGAATACTTCGTGCCGGGGTACCGACGGCGGACGATCTCGTAGCAGAAGTACGCACTGCCGGGGTGCTTCGTCTGTTCGTGATACGCAGCCGTTTTGAAGTCCTTCTCGGCTTGTTGAGAGCGGATCGCGAGCTTCTGCCGCGTGAGGAAGTCCTTCCGCTCGGCGTCGGTGAACTCAGGCATACTCGCTTCCGCGTGCCGCACGAGTTGCAGCGCCTCGGCCGCTTTCTGGCCGTCGTACACCGCCCCGCCAGTGCTGTTGTTCTTGCTAATGATGGCCAACTCCGTCGCCTTCGGCCGCAACGGGCTGTCCTTGTGGAACTCGATGAGCGTGCTGAAGTAGTGGTCGGCCTCGATGAAGTTCCCACGGTAGAAGTTGACGAACCCGCACCAGAACAGCGCCTTGTCGGCGGTCGGGCCGGTGATGTCGTTCACGTGGACATTTTCCAGGGCTTGCAGTGCCCGGCCCTCGCGGTCGAGCGTCGGCTTCGTCTTGTCGTAGCTGAAAAACTTCTTCATCTTGTGTAGGGTCAGGTTCTCGCCGTCTTGCTCGGCTTGAATCTCCGTCCGCGTGTCGTCGAGCCAGTAATCGGCGATCTTGAACATCTCGGTACACGCCTGCTCGCGGTACGCCCCGCTGGGGTGTTCGACAAGCATCCGGTGGTACGTATCCACCGCGTCCGGATATTTCTTGAGTTGGCGGAAGCTCTCGGCTTCGAGGAAGCACGCCTTCTCGCACATCATCGCCGGGTTGAGGTTGTTGGTGCCGACCTCGTGAAACTTGGCCTGGGCCGCACTGAACTCGCCGGCCTGATACCGCCGCTCCGCGTCGGCCATTTTCTCGGCTGCCTTCGGGTCGTCGTAGGACTTCGAGACGAGGCCCTTCGTCGAGTCGTAGGCCTTCTGTTTCAGGCTTTTGACGGTCGTACACCCCGTGGAAGCGTGGCCCGCCCCGAGCAGCAGGAGAAATCGGCAACGAGCGAAAGTACCCTTCACGTCGATTCCCCCAAGTCCGTTTGCCGGAACCGCCCTTCACCCGACCCCGTCCAGATACGCCAGCATCTTCGGCCGACGGCCGAGGATGGAACTCACCATCTGCGACAGTAACTGCCGCAACTCGGCCCGCACGCCCCCTGGCAGTGTGTCGCCGTCGGCCGCGAGGCGACTCAGCACCGCCCGACCCTCGGCACTCAACCAGCGGCGGTCTGCCGCCGAACTGGCACAGGTCGGGCAAAGTACACCGCCCGCCGCCGGGCTGAACGGCACGCGAACCGCGGCATCCACCGGCGTACCACAGACGGCACACTCCTCAAGGCGAGGGCTATAGCCAAGCTCCCGCAGCCATACAAGCTCAAACGCGCTCACCACCGCGGGCCGATCGGCCGCCGGGTTGCCGAGCTTGCGTAGCGTCTCCAGGGTGGCGTCGAACAGTTGCGGATGGGGGTCGTAGTCGAAAGTGCCGTCGGAAAGAAGTTCGGCGAAATAGTACCCACAATAAAGAACCCGCAGATCGGAGCGGAGTTGGGGGAAGCGTTCGCGGACGGTCGCTTCCGTGAGCAGGTCGAGGCCACCGTGGGCCTTCCGCAAGAACATCACATCGCAAACCGTCAAGAGATCGAACGCGACTTCAAAACTCGACTGAAGCCGCCGGCCTCCTTTTGCGAGCGCCCGGACTTTGCCGAACTCCCGCGTCCAGAGCGTGGTGATGCGGCTGGTCTCGCTCCAGTCGGTGCCACGGATGACCAACGCCATCGCCCGCTCGGCTGCCATGCGTCCCCTTCCCTCGCTTCGGTGCCCGACCCCGTCCTACGATAATGACACAGTACGCCGGCCCGCGAAACCCCGACACCCGGAGCGCCATGAACATCGCCGACCTCCGCCGCAACTACACCCACGCTGGCCTGACGGAAACCGACGCGGGCAACGACCCGTTCGCCCTGTTCCGCCAGTGGTTCGACGCTGCCGTGGGGGCGAAGCTCCCGGAGCCAAACGCGATGGCCCTGGCGACGGTCGGACCCGACCTGCGGCCGTCCAACCGCATCGTCCTGTTGAAAGGCATCGATCACGGGCTGACGTTCTTCACGAACTACGAGAGCCGCAAGAGCCGAGAGTTAGGCGAGAAGCCGCACGCGGCGGTCGTCTTCTTGTGGGACGAACTCGAACGCCAGGTGCGTGTCGAGGCCACGGTCGAACGTGTCACGGCCGCGGAGTCCGATGCGTACTTCGACTCCCGCCCAGTGAACAGTCGCCTCGGCGCATGGGCCTCCGGACAGAGCGCGGTCATCCCCGGCCGCGAAGTCCTGGAGCAGCAGCAGGCCGAACTGATGGCAAAGTACCCAGATGGCAAAATCCCGCGGCCGCCACATTGGGGCGGATACCGGCTGCTGCCCGACACCTTCGAGTTCTGGCAGGGCCGACCGAGCCGCTTGCACGACCGCATCCGGTTCCGAAAAGCCCGCGGCGGGTGGGTCCGCGAACGGCTGTCTCCCTAGAATAGGCTGGCCCTGGGCACCCACTTTTCGCGAGGTCAATCATGCGATTTCTGTTACTAGCGACGGCGTTATTCTGCCCTGCGAGTTTCGCTCGGGCAGACGATGCGAAAAAAGGAGGCGACAAAATGAGCGGACCCCTCGACTTCAAGATGAAGGACATCAACGGCAAGGAGGTCGATCTGGCCACCTACAAGGGGAAGGTCGTGCTGTTTGTGAACGTGGCCAGCAAGTGTGGCTACACGAATCAGTACGAAGGCTTGGAGGCGATCTACAAGAAGTACGAGAAGGATGGCCTCGTTGTGATCGGCGTCCCAGCCAACGAATTCGGCAAGCAAGAACCCGGCACCGATGCCGAGATCAAGGAGTTCTGCTCGTCAAAGTACAACGTCACCTTCCCGATGCTGTCGAAGGTGGTCGTAAAGGGCGAGGGTATGACCCCGCTTTATAAGTACCTGACCGGCAAGGACACGAACGCCCATTACGCCGGCGACATCAAGTGGAACTTCGAGAAGTTCCTCGTCAACCGTAAGGGCGAAGTCGTCGGCCGATATGACTCAAAGGTGAAGCCGGAATCGGACGAAATGACGAAGGCGATCATCGCCGAACTGGCGAAGAAGTAAATCGTTTTTGCCGCTGATGGACGCAATTAGACGCCGATCAAGACCAAGAATTCATTTCGTATTGATCGGTGTTTAACCGCGTCCATCAGCGGCAAAAATCTTTAAGGCACCGGCAACCCATCGAGAATTCGCTTCACGATCTCGTCGGCCTTCAACTCTTCCGCCTCCGCCTCGTAGGACAGCATCAGGCGGTGCCGCAGGACGTCCGGTGCCATTACCTTCACGTCGTCCGGCGTCACGTATCCACGGCCAGTCAGAAAGGCGTGCCCTTTCGCCGCCCTGACAAGGGCCAGTGTGGCTCGCGGACTCGCCCCGTACTGGAGCAAGCCAGTGAGGTCGATGCCATATTCGGCCGGCGTACGCGTAGCTCGCACAAGATCGACGATATACTGCTTCACTTTCACGTCCAGATAGATCACATTGACCGCGGTTCGTGCCAGCAGCAAATCCTTCTCCGAGAGCACCGGCTCGACCGTCGTCTGCGCGTCGATGCATGCCATGCGATCCAGGATTGTCATCTCTTCGTTCTTATCGGGATAGTCGATCAAGATTTTCAGCATGAACCGGTCGATTTGGGCTTCCGGTAGTGGATATGTTCCCTCTTGCTCGATGGGGTTTTGGGTCGCTAGCACCAGAAACGGTCGTGGCAGTGGGAACGTGGTATCCCCGATCGTGACCTGCCGTTCTTGCATCGCCTCAAGTAGCGCCGATTGAACTTTCGCTGGCGCGCGGTTGATCTCGTCCGCGAG
>JBBQCQ010000054.1:0-11182 GCA_038318835.1 Gemmatales bacterium
CACTCACCTCCCACGCGTTCCGGTTCGCTCGCGGCCACTCGCGGAAACCCTGCCGCCGCGACCTTCGCGGCGGCCGCCCAGGTGTGGTGCTCCGTCACCCAGGCGCGGGCCTCTTGCCCTAGCTTACGTCGTTCTTCGCGGTCGCGCCACAGGTGAATCAGGCGATCCGCCCACTCGCCCGGCGACCGCGGCATCGGAATCGGCGGCGTGCCGTTCAGCCCGGCCACCACCCGCGGCGAACCGAGGATGGGCATGCCCAATGCGGCCGCTTCGAGCAGCTTGTTCTTGATGCCGCCGCCGCTCACGAACGGCAGGACGACCACTTCGTGCGAACGCACCGCGGCGCGAATGTCCGGCAGGTCGACGCCCAGATCGATGCCGTCGCGCCCGGCGAGGGCCTTGATTCCAACGGTTGGCTGGAAGCCGTACACCTGGAACTTCGCCGTCGGCACCGCCGCCCGCACCCTCGGCCACACGTTTTTGACGAACCACTCGACGGCCTGAATGTTCGGCCCGAAATCGAGGCGGCCCCAGAACACGCACGAATTCGGGTGCTGTTCCTCGCCGCCGGGCTGGTACAACGTGCCGTCCACGCCGTTCGGCAGCACGTCGCAGTTGCGGATGCCGGCGAACCACCGGAACGACTTCGCGTCGGCGTCCGACACCACCCACACGCGGTCGAGCAAGGGCCGATACGCCCGCTGATACAGGCCCTTCACGATCGCGGGCTTGATCTCGCCCCAGGTCGAGCTTCGCAGCGGCCGCACCTGCGACAGGTGGTGCCACACCCACTCGTCGGCCGCGTACCACACTTTCGTCGTGGCCGCGGGCAGGGCACCCAGGTACGGCAGCACGTTCAGCCCGGAGACGACGACGCCGTCGGCCCGAAAGTCAGCCGCGGCGGCCGCCACCCAGCGGATACGGGCCGGGTCGACGCCCCAGTAGTTGCGGAATTTTTCCTGCGACTTCGTGAGCACGATCGGGAACGCGGCCTCGCTCGGCGTCGGCAGTGTCTGTTCGTTGAAGCAATACTCGGCCTCGAACCCACCGCCGGCAACGGACTGGGGCGGTATCGGGGCGATGGTCGCGAGCGCGACGGCGTGCCCCTGTTGGGCCATCGCCTGCATCAGGTAGAACGTGTGCACGTCGTGCCCGCTCGACCGCGGCCATGCCATCCGCTCTTTGACAAACAATAATCTCAAGACTCCATCTCCCGAAAAACCTAGAGCACGCTCAGGAACTCTTCCACCGATTCCGGCGCCGGTGCGACGAGTGCTTGCCGCAGTTTCAGCGTCGCTGACGCCCCGAGCCACCCGCCGGCGGCCGCGTACAGCACGTCCATCGGGGCCGGCACCCGCTCCCGCAGGTAGAGTTGGCCGACTTCCAGCAGCAGGCCGACGCCCACCGCGAGCGCGACGGCCACCGCGACCCGCCCTCGCTTCGCGGGCGAACCATACGCAGCCACGATCACGCCGAACGGCACCGCGAGTAACGCCTTCGTCAGAATCTCTTCCAGGCCGCTCAGGTAGTTCTTTTCCAGCGCCGTCTCGAACGGCAGCCAGGTCATCTGCGCGAACCGGCGGCCGCCGATGTGCGACTCGAACTCGAACGGCAGCCACGCGGCCACGGCCAGCCACACGAGCCAGGCCTGCGCGAGGATGAGTGCCGCCTCGATGTCCAGGCCGCGGCCGGTGCCCATGCCGCGGGCGAGCAGCCAACCGAGCAGCACCGCCCCGCCGCCGAGGAGCACGTCCGTCGTACTCGGCGACCGCGACATGACCAGGAACTGGCACCCTTCGAGAACCGCCGCGAGGACTAAGCCGAGGCCGAACACCCGCATCGCCACGCGGACCGTCGCCACCCACGGCAGCACGCCGGGCAGCGGCCGCGGATCGACCCGCGGGACGAACGCCAACAACAGGCCGACAGGCAGGTACACGGCCGCGAGTTCCAGCCACGCCTGAACCTTCCGCCACAGCGGGATGCCGGTGTTCGCCCCCAGTTCCGAGAACGGGCTGAGCGTCGCCTTGCCGTCGCGGAACTTGCGATACCAGTCGGCCGGACTCGCCGACAGATCGAGCGGCAGCAGTTGCGTCAGGGCCAGCACGCCCGCGTACATCACCAGCAGGGCCATGGCCGGCGTGCGAATCTCCGGGTGATCGAACTGCCGACGCACGCGATTGATGGCCGCCTGACCGCACGCGATGAACAGGCACATGCCCATCAGCGAGCCGGCCGCCTGGGCGAGAATGTCCGACCCGGAAGTCGTACGGCCCTCGAAATACAGTTGGCCGAACTCGACGGCAATCGCGAGTAACACGCACAACGGCCACAGGGCGATGGTACACCCGACCACGTTCAGCCGCGTCGGGTTGCGGTCGAGCAGTCGCCACGCCAGCATGCAGAAGCCGAGCGGCATACCGAGGGCGAAGTTCGCCAGGAAGTCAGACCGCGATTGAATGTTCGTCCGCTGTTCCAACGCCCACCGGAACGACGCGAGCGGATGGTCGGTCGGCTGTGGCCGTAGCACGAACGGGACGAAACTGCCGTAGATCGTGAACGCCACCACGCCGAGGGCCAGCCAGCCGAACAGCCGCCGGGGCAAGAACTGCCCACCCGGCAGGTTCATCCACGGGAACTCGCGGCGGAGGCGGTCGGTGTTCACTTCGGCACCCCGTCCTGGGGCTTCGGCTTCGGGGCCAGGTCCGGGTCGTCGTTCACGGTCCGCTCCGGCACCACCCAGTTCGCGGCCGCCGACTGCGTGGCCACCCGTAGCACGTCGTCCCGCTCGGGCGGCGGCGGCACCACGAACAGCCAGTCCACGGTCTTCAGCAGCAGCCACATGAATCCGAGGGCCAGCGGCATCATCAGCCATCCGGCCAGGTCGTGAACGATCTTGTCGCCCAGCCACTTCCAGAAGTTGTCCTTGTTGTCGGCCGCGATATACACGAGAGCCGTGGCCGTGATGCGGAGGATGTTCGAGATGATCGCAATGGGAATGGAACTGGCGAACACAAGCAGCCGGTCGCTGGTCGGGCGTTTCGTCATGAGCAGCGCGAAGGCGGCCCCCATCGCCACGAACGTCAGCAGCATACTCAGGCCGGAACAGGCCCACGCGACGCCAATGTGGACTTCACCGATGCTGATGACCGTGCCGCCCGGCCCGCCGATATAGGACGAATAACCGAGCATTTGCAGCAGGAAGTTACTGGCTTGCGTGGCGATTTGCCGCAGCTTGAACGCGAACAAGATTTCGATGCGGTCGGGCATCTTCACCATGAACACGAGGAACGCCAGCCCCGGCCACGCCCATCGAAGCCCCGGTCGGCCGAGGACGATCAGCACGACCCCCGTCAGCGCGAGGATCAGGCCGATCCCCTGGCCGAACTCCTTCGCGTAGTTATAGGTGCCCGCGAACGTCGAGATCGCCGCCCCAGCGACGAGCGGCGCGAGGCCCCACGGCTCCGGCCACTCGACGAGCGGCGGGAACTGGTGCCGACGGAGGTACAACAGGTACGCGGCCACGAACGGCACGAGGAAGCCGTGCGAATAGTCGGCCTGCGTGGCCCAGACGCGGACGGTGTCGATCACGCCTTGATGGAAGGCGAAGCCCACGCCGACGAGCAGCACGGCCACGGTTCGCTGCCACGCCTTCGAGCGGACGACATCGGCTAGAGGTTGCGGTTGTTCCACAGGGAGAAGTCTCGTCACGGGTGCCGGGCAAACGGTGTCAATCGTCCGGTTCAGGATATTCAGAATCCGCCGCCCGCGGGCCGCCGACCGACCGGCCGTTGCGAATTCTTCGCCCCCGTTCCCGCGGGCGTATAATTTTATGCACGTCGTCCGACCAAAGCATAGGACGCAGCCGCTCGGCGTGCGGGAAATCCGAAAGTGGGTCACTCGCTCCGCGAGTGACGGGTGTGCGTCCGATTTGTTGGTAAGTTCTATTGTCCCATTCTTCGACGCTAACGGCATCGTTCTCATAGCCTGGGGTTGAGCGAGGCTTTGTGAGCGACACCCCAGGGACACTTTCGGATTCGTCTTTGCCCGATGGCAAGAGTGCTTCTATAGTTGGGAGCTTCACCCCGGTCGTAGACCCCTGGGGGAAGTCGAGGACCGCCCCTTTGAATCCTTCCGTGTTGGCCCGGTTCGCGACTGCCTGCGGAGCCTTCGCCCCGCTGGAAATCGCCATCGAATACCACGACGGCACCGTCGCGGCCACCGGCGTCCTCAGCCAGCCGTTCGCCCTCATCGGCCGCGACCCGGCCTGTGACATCGCCCTGACAACCGACGACGTACAACCCCAGACGGCGGTGCTGCAAATCATTGGCGGGCAGGTGTTCGTCGCGGACCTGGGCACGAAGACCGGCCTCCGCTGGCGGCACGGCCGGCACCCGTTCGGCTGGATGTTGGCCGGCGAACCCATCGGCATCGGGCCGTTCAACCTCCGTTTGCTCACCCCTGTCTCGCCGCACCCGACCGCGTTCGGCCCGACGTTCCACCCTCTGGCCGCCGGCCTCGACGTGCCGGCCGGCCTGCCCCCGGTCGAAGTCCAGTTCAAGACCGGCACGGCCGACCGCACCCGCTGGCCAGTCAACCGCGTGATGACGTTCATCGGGTCGTCCCCGGACTGCAAGATTCACCTCGGCGGCGACGACGTGGCCGCCTACCACTGCTACCTGGTCCACACGCCCGACGGCCTATGGGTGGTGGACGTATCTGGCAGCAACCACGGCATTCGGGTGAACGGCCAGCGGATGCGACTGGTCCGCCTCGGCGAGGCCGACGAACTCACCGTCGGCCGGTTCGTCATGCACATCTCGTATCCGCGGCCCTCGGAAGACGACGGCCTCGTATCGTTCGACGACGTGCCCCGCCCCGCCCGCGTAACCGAACAGGACAGCCCCACCGAATCGGCCCGCCGGCCCGGCGAGCTGTCGTCGATGGCTGGCTTCGGCCTGGGTATCGGTGCGAGCCAGCTGCCGCCCACCGAGTACGACGTGGCCCTGCCGCCCGACGACTGGAATTCGCAAGAAGAAACCGACCCCGTCCACCGGCCGCTCGTGCCACTGCAAGAAATCGAGGATTCCGGCGAAATCGCGGATGTGATCGTCGGCGACTCGGCCCCGCCCGCCGCGGACGCGGTGCTCCCGGCCCTCCAGGCGCTCGGCAACGTCCACGCCCGGATGCTCGCGGACTTCCAGGACATGCTGGCCGACCTGCCGGCAACCTTCGAGACTCTCCCGCTGGAACGTCAATCGGCCGCGCTCGCGATCCTCGCCCGCCTCGCCGACGCGACGGCCGAACTCGCCGCCCGCCAGGCCGAACTCGTGCGCAACCTGGACGCCGCCCCGCACCTGCTGGCGAGTGTGACGCACCAGAACGCCGCCCGCGAATCGCTCACCCGCCAACTCGCCGACGCAGTCCGTCGCTGACCCGGCCGAACGACTACAATTCCTCCACGATGAAATCGCTCGTCAAGCTCGCCCTCCACGCCGTCGCGATCGTGCTGGTGTCGCCCCTGCTCTTCACGTATGTCCTGGGTTCGCTCATCCTCGGCAAGAACCGCGCGCTTGAAGGAGCGACGCAAACGCTCGCGCTGCTGCCGGGAATCAGCGGCACCTTCCTGCGGCG
Organism: Gemmatales bacterium; assembly: GCA_038318835.1. GTDB lineage: Bacteria > Planctomycetota > Planctomycetia > Gemmatales > Gemmataceae > Limnoglobus. The sequence goes on from JBBQCQ010000054.1 coordinate 5,635, forward strand.
AGCGTTCCTCAGCGTCGTCCTTGCCCGCTGCCACCCCTCGGCCGAGATCAGTTTCGGCACGCTGTTTTCGCAGGCGGGTGCCCGCATCGACGAGAACGTGTACGTCGGCCCGCGGTGTCACCTCGGCCTCGTTCACATCGAGAAGCACGCCCTGCTCGCGGCCGGCGTCCACGTGCCGAGCGGCGGCCAAACGCACGCCTTCGACGACCCGACCGTGCCGATCAAGGATCAGGGCGGCGTCCGCACGCTCGTGACCATCGGCGAGGGGGCGTGGATCGGCAGCGCGGCCGTGGTGATGGCCGACGTGGGCAAAGGCAGCATCATCGCGGCCGGGGCCGTGGTGACGAAGCCGATCCCCGACAACGTCATCGCCGGCGGCGTGCCCGCGAAGGTCATCCGCGGCCGATTCGAGAAGCCGACATGAACGCCGCGAAGGACCGCATTCCGCTCATCATGGCCGAACTCGACCGCCTGTACCCGCAGTCGCAGACGGAACTCGACTATCGCACGCCGTTGCAACTGATGGTCGCGGTGATGCTCTCCGCGCAATGCACCGACAAGCGGGTGAACCTCGTTACGCCGGCCCTGTTCGCCCGCTACCGCACCGCCACCGACTTCGCCACGGCCGACCGCGACGAACTGGAAGCGTACGTCAAGACGACCGGCTTCTTCCGCAACAAGGCGAAGAACATCCAGAACGCCTGCCGGATGCTCGTGGACAAGTTCGGCGGTGAAGTCCCCCGCACGCTCGACGAACTGCTCGAACTGCCCGGTCTCGGCCGCAAGTCGGCGAACTGCGTCCTCGGCGACGCCTTCAACACCCCCGGCATCACGGTCGATACGCACGTCGGCCGCTTGTCCCGCCGCCTCGGGCTAACGCGCAAGCTCGACCCGGTGAAGGTCGAGTTCAAGCTGATGGCTCTGGTGCCGCAGCCGGCATGGACGAGCTTCAGCCATCAACTGATCCTGCACGGCCGCCGCGTGTGTGCCTCGCAGCGGCCGAAGTGCGGAGAGTGTACGCTCGCCCACTTGTGCCCGAAGGTCGGCGTGAAGACAAAAGTGTGATGCACACCACCCACACGCTGCTCGATCGCTTCCTCCGTTACGTCCGCATCGACACCACGGCCGACGAAAAATCGGCGACCTACCCCAGCAGTCCCGGCCAGCTCGTGCTCGGCAAGCTGCTCCGCGACGAACTTCTCGCGATGGGCCTGACCGACGCCGTGCAGAACGAGCACGGCATCGTCTTCGCCACCATCCCCGGCAACGTGCCCGATTCACCCGTGATCGCGTTCAACAGCCACGTCGATACGTCGCCGGAGACGACCGGCCAGAACGTCGATCCGCAGATCATCCGCGACTACCCCGGCGGCGACATCGTGCTGCCGAAGGACACGTCGAAGGTCATCCGCGTGACCGATTCGCCGGAACTCACGGCACTCGTCGGCAAGACGATTATCACCACCGACGGCACGACGCTCCTCGGCGGCGACGACAAGGCCGGCGTCGCCGTCATCATGGAACTCGCCCGCATTCTCAGCGAGAATCCGAGCATCCCGCACGGGCCGATCCGCGTCGTCTTCACCTGCGACGAGGAGATCGGCAAGGGCGTGCTACACCTGGACCCGAAGGAGATCGGCGCGGTCGTCGGCTACACGCTCGACGGGCAGGGCGTGGGCGAACTCGAAGCCGAGACCTTCAGCGCCGACAAGGCCACGGTCACGATCACCGGCGTGAACATCCACCCCGGCATCGCGAAGGGCAAGATGGTGAACGCCGTGCGGCTGGCGGGCGAGTACCTGGAGAAACTGCCCAAGCACATCCTCTCGCCGGAGACGACGGCCGACCGTCAGGGCTTCATGCACCCGTACATCATCGAAGGCGGCGTCGGCAAGACGACGATCCACGTGCTGCTGCGGGACCACGACACCCTGAAGTTGTCCGGGTGCGCCGACATCCTCCGCACCGCCGCTAAGGACGTGATGAAGGCCCACCCGGCCGCGAGCATCGACGTAGCAATCGTGCAACAGTACCGCAACATGCGTGAGGGCATCGCGAAGGAACCGCGAGCGATGGCGTATGCCGAGCAAGCCGTGACGCGGGCCGGGTTCGTGGCGAAGCACTGCATCATCCGCGGCGGCACCGACGGCGCGCAATTGACGGCGAAGGGCCTGCCGACGCCGAACATCTCGACCGGCGAGCACAACATCCACTCGCCACTGGAGTGGGTTTGCCTGGAAGAGTTAGACGCGAACGTGCGGGTACTGATCGAGTTGGTGCAAGTGTGGTCAGGAAAGTAAGGCGAGCCGAGCACCGTAAGGTGCCGGAGGAATGGCAATGACATTCACCCGGCACCTTACGGTGCTCGGCTCGCCGGGATCGTCGCCCGCGTGTACAACAGTTCCACCCCTCCGCCCTGCACCCGGCTGCCGCCATGCTCGCCAAGCTGCACTCGTTCGCGCTCGTCGGCATCGACGCCCTGCCGGTCGAAGTCGAAGTCGATCTCGCGGCCGGGTTCGGCAAGATCGTCCTCGTCGGCCTCCCGGAACTCGCCGTGCGCGAGTCGGTCCATCGCATTGAGCGTGCCCTCGCCAACCTCGGCTACGCCCGCCCGCTCGGCCGGCTCATCATTTCGCTCGCCCCGGCCGACCTGCGGAAAGAAGGCGGCGCGTTCGATTTGCCCATCGCGCTCGGCATCCTCGTCGCCACCGGGCAGATCAAGCCGGAGCAGATCGCCGCGTTCGCCAGCGTCGGCGAACTCGCCCTCGACGGCGGCGTGCGCCCCGTCCGCGGTGCTCTTTCCATCGCGATGGCGGCCCGCGCCAGCGGCGTGAAGAAGCTCGTCGTGCCTCGCGAGAACGCCCGCGAAGCGGCCGTCGTCACCGAGATTGAAGTCTACGGCGTCACGTCGCTCGCGGAGGCTGTCGGCATCATCACGGGGGCTGTCACCGTCGATCCGGTGTCGCCGCGGATGGACGAGATCGAGGAGCAACTCAACCGCTACGACATCGACTTCGCCGACGTGCGCGGCCAGGAGAGCGCGAAGCGGGCGGTGATGATCGCGGCCGCCGGTTCGCACAACCTGCTCATGCTCGGCTCGCCGGGCAGCGGCAAGACGATGCTCGCCCGCCGGCTGCCGACGATCCTGCCGCCGCTGACGCCCGACGAGAGCCTGGAGACGACGCGCATCTACTCCGCCGTCGGCCGTCTGTCGGCCGGCGAAGCCCTGCTGACCACGCGGCCGTTCCGCAGCCCGCACCACACGATCAGCGATGCCGGCATGGTCGGCGGCGGGGCACCACCGCAACCGGGCGAAATCTCGCTCGCCCACCACGGCGTGCTGTTCCTCGACGAACTCCCCGAGTTCAACCGCCGCAGCCTCGAAGTCCTGCGGCAACCGCTCGAAGAGGGGCACGTCACCATCGTGCGGGCGGCCCACTCCACGAAATTCCCGGCCAACTTCGTGCTGGTCGCGTCGATGAACCCGTGCCCGTGCGGCTACCTCGGCGATCCGAAGCACCAGTGCAAGTGTTCGCCGATGGCCGTGGAAAAGTACCTCGGCCGACTCAGCGGCCCGCTGCTCGACCGGATTGATCTGCACATCGAAGTGCCGAGCGTGCCGTTCGAGGAACTGGCGAAGCCGACCGACGGCACGAACAGCCGCGAGATGCGGGCGAAGGTGGACGCGGCGCGGGCCGTGCAGGCCGAACGCTTCGGTCGGGCCGGCGGTGTGAACAGCCGAATGACGCCACGCGAGATGCGGCAGCACGCCGCCCCCGACGCGGCCGGCCGCAGCCTGTTGCAAACCGCGATGGACTCGCTCGGCCTGTCGGCCCGCGCTCACGACCGCATCCTGCGAGTCGCCCGCACCATCGCCGACCTGGAAGCCAGCGCGAATCTTCTGGACAGTCACATCTCGGAGGCGATCAACTACCGCACCCTCGACCGGAAATTGTGGGAGCGGTGAGAAAGGCAACAATGGGCATCGACGTGGCGGCGACGGCGGCGAAGGTCGTCGCGAACATGGAGAAGGTCATCATCGGCAAGCGGCCGCAGTTGGCTTTGGCCCTGGCCGCGTACCTGTGCGAGGGGCACATCCTCCTCGAAGACGTGCCCGGCGTCGCGAAGACCATGTTCGCCCGGGCGCTCGCCCGCAGCGTGAGCGCGAGCTTCAAGCGGCTCCAGTGTACGCCGGACTTGCTGCCGACCGACGTGACCGGCGTCAGCATCTTCAACCAGAAGACGCAGGAGTTCGAGTTCCGCCCCGGCCCCGTGTTCGCGCAAACGCTCCTCGCGGACGAAATCAACCGGGCCACCCCGCGGACGCAAGCCGCCCTCCTCGAAGCGATGGCCGAGCGCCGCGTCAGCGTGGACGGCCAGACTTACGTGCTGAAGCCGCCGTTCGTGGTGATCGCCACGCAGAACCCGATCGACCAGGAAGGCACCTTCCCGCTGCCGGAGGCGCAGCTCGACCGCTTCCTCGTCAAGCAGTCGCTCGGCTATCCGAGCTTCGAGGAAGAAACGAAGATGCTGAGCATCCTGCAGCGGAAGCACCCCATCGACGACCTCCAGCCGGTGGTGACGGCCGACCAGTGGATCGCGTGCCAGGACGCGGTGCGCGAGGTGCATCTCGATGCGAAGCTGGTGAAGTACATTCTCGAAATCGTCCACGGCAGCCGTGAGAACGAGGACGTGCTGCTCGGCGGCAGCCCGCGGGCGTCGATCGCGCTGTTCCGCTGTTCGCAGGCACTCGCGGCGATCCAGGGTCGCGACTTCGTGACGCCCGACGACGTGAAGCGAATGGCCCAGCCGGTGCTCGGCCACCGCCTGATCCTTCGCCCCGAGAGCCGTCTGCGGAAGAAGACGCCGGCCGCCGTGGTGACGGAGATCGTCTCCGACGTGCGAGTGCCCACCGTAGACCGCGACCGCGACGCGGGCGGCGGGCGGAACTACTTCGGGTGACTGACTTGGCGAGCCGAGCACCGCAAGGTGCCGGGTGTCTGGCGTTGCGACTCACCCGGCACCTTACGGTGCTCGGCTCGCCAAGCATAACGAACCTGGGAGGTGAAGCATGACCAAGTTCCCGTTCCCAGCGTTCGCGGAATTCTTGCAGTACCTTCGCTCACTGGGGTTCACCACGACCGACCGCTACGAACATGGCTTCGTCTGCCGGCACACCGCATACGGTTGCCGGCTGTCGTATCAGGACCGAAAGCCAACCGACCCGATCCTGTACAGCGAACTCCTCTCGGCCCACCACCACCTCACCTGGCGCGGGGTTTTCGATGACGTTTCGTTCGACAACCTCCGGTGACGTTCGTAACAGCGAAGGCGGTGTGAAACTACGGTTCGCGACAAAGCACAGGGTTACCACCAGCCGCGGGACGAATCCCAGTACCGTGCCCCGACGCCGAGGAGGAGCGGGCCGACCACCGCGAGCGTCACCCATCTCTTCCGCGTGAGAGTCGAGACGGAGGATCGGTTTATGACGTACGACAAGTTCAGGAAGAGTCCCAAAACTGCCCCAGTCGCGAATACACCCCAGGCG
>JBBQCQ010000055.1:0-11072 GCA_038318835.1 Gemmatales bacterium
AAGAATGACACGAACGTGATCGCCGTCGAGTTGTGTGGCTTCAAGGCCGGCGGCCTGTCGATTGGGTGCCAGACGCTACTCGACACACTCTCCGAGGCGGCCCACGACTCGAACATCGAAGTGTCGTGGTATCGGCACGACGGCAACCCGGTCGGCCTCTTCCGCTTCTACGCCGACCAGTTGCGGCCGACGACGCAGATTCACACCTTCAAGATCGTCGAAGGCGCGATTACCGTGGCCGGCCGCACCCGGCTGGAGAACGCCCAGACGACCGCCCCCGGACTGAACCCGCTGGTGGATTGAGAGCCGAAAGCACAATCCCTCGATTGGGCTTCGCCCAAAACTTCCACACGAACAAACCGCGTCAGTACCCGTCCCAGTTCGCTCGTTTGTCCACGAATCGTTCGGGCGTGATGACCTGCGCCACTTCCAACAGCACCTGGAACTGGGCCGCCCACGCGAACGCGCACCACAGGAAGTAGCCGTTGATGAGCATCTGCGACGGCAGACTGAGGAACACGAAACCGAACCCTAACGACGACACCGCAATGAGGATCAGTTCCCCGACGAGGCCGATCAGCACGATCCAGATGATGCGATAGACGAACCGCATCGACTGATAGCCCAGTTCCGGCGACTTGCCCTCGACGGCGTAGTGGTTCGCGAGCGTGCCGATGAGCGAGAGCTTCGCGAACTCGATCGCCCCGGACACCATAATGAGGATGAAGACGTGCCCGCCGAACGTCTGCATCGAGAACATGATGATGAGCGGCAGGTTCGTCACGCCGCTGAGGTTGCTGAACAGGTTCGCGAGTAGCAGTGCCCCAAGCAGGCCGGCCTCGGCGTTCAGCCCGCCGAAGCCGGCGGTGTTCAGCGAGATCGTGCGGGCAGTCAGTTGCACCAGGATCAGCATCGTCACCACGTGCAACAGCATGACGATCACGCCGCCGACGGCCATGTGCCGCATTTCCTTCGGCCCGGCACAGCAGAACCCGAAGCCGATGAGGGTCAGAATCCAGTGGATGACGGCCCCAATGATCGGGAACCAGAGGAGCGGGTTCGTCGCCCCTTCCAGGAACAGCGTCGAGACGAAGAACAGGGTGGCGAAGAGTTGAGCCGGGGCGGCGGCGACGGCCCCATAGGCCATGAGTTGGATGCCCACGCGGGCGGGTCGGGTCATCTCGCCGACCTTCTCGATCAGGCGTTCTTGCTTCTCCTCGTCCGTCGGGCCGCGGCGGCGGGATTGCTTCTCGTCTCGGTCGTTGTCCTCGACTTCTTCGACCACCTTGCCCCGCGTCACTTTGCCCCCACGGGTCGGCGGCGCGGCCGGCGGGCGGGCGACCGTGGGCGGCGGCTCCGGCGCGCGGCCGAACGGCAGTGGGATCGCCGGCTTGACGGGCGGCGGAGCCGACACCGGCGGGGCGGCGCCGGCCGGCTGCAACTGCAGGACCGTCTTGCACTGCGGGCACCGGATCGTGTCGGCCGCCGGCGGCACGCGGAGCGTCACCTGACACGTGGGACACGTCACCATCAACGACATCGCGAAGGCTCCGGCCGGCTTCGACTGATAAGTTTCGTTAACTGTAGCCCTCGCGCCGCGTTGACACAATCGTTAGATTGCAACTCCCGCGACACGACTCCGCGCCCGGCGCGGATTTTCTAGTCGGGCAATATGCGGGAACTCGGTAATTTCGTCGGAAAGTGACGGCAGGCGCGGACAGATAATCTATGCTTCCGCGTCCTGAGTGATCGGTTCCCGCGTGACCGATTCCTTCGCCCACCCGATACGGTCGAAACATGGAACAACTCTCGCCGCAGGTTATGCACCGCCTGGTGTTCACGGTGCTCATGCAGCACCTGCCGGAAAGCCAGTGTGCCCCGGCCCTGCACCTACTCACCGACGCACTCACACACTCGCAGAGCCAAATCCGCGAACTCGCCGTGGTGGCCATCGCGGAAATGCCCATCGCCGAGTCGCGGCGAGTGGAGAGCCTGTCACCGGCCCTGCGGGACAGTTCCCCCCGCGTTCGACGGCGGGCGGCCCGGTCGATCGGCGACCAGGGTTCGGCTGCGATCTCGGCCCTGCCGCTGCTGATGAGTGGGCTGAAGGATACCGACGCCAGCGTGCGACGCGATTGCGTCGGCGCGATCGGCCGCCTCGGTGCGACGGCCTACGCGGCCGTACCGCTGATGATGCCGCTGCTGTCGTCCGATGACGTGCGAACCCGCGTGGTGACGGCTGTGGCACTCAAGCGCATCGGCCGGGCGTCGGTGCCGGCATTGCTCAACGGCCTGCTCTCAAACGACCCGGAACTGCGGGGCCGGTGCGTGACGCTGTTGGGGCAGATTGCCCCGGACGACGAACGGGTGGCCTTGGCCCTGACGGCCGTGGACGACGACGACGACTGCGATGTGCAACTGCGAATCGACGCGGCGATGTTGGCTGTCCGCACGCCGCCCCCGACACCGATGCCGTTCCGCCAGCAACTCGACCGCCAAACGCCACCGTACCTCCCCGCCACCGACCGCGCCACGCCGTTGGCCTCGCCGACCCAGGAGCGTTACAGCACGATGCGATGACGGAGCGTCAAAATTCTGCGACAGGTTTTCGGATGGGTCACCTCTTCGGGTCACTTCATCCTTCATTCACCCCACGATTGCAGCGTGCATCGCGAAGCCGAGGGCCGTCGCGGCGATTGCGCTTAGCACCAGCATTACCAGGCCGCTCCTTCGCGTGGCCTTCAGTTGCCACCACATGAGCAGGCCGGACACGCCCCAGAAGCACATCACGAAGGCCATCACGTCCACGATCACCGCCCAGAACCACTTCGCGTTCGGCTCGCCGGGGTAGCCGTGCGTGGTGTGCAATCGCGTCAGGAACCGCCGCCAGCCGACCTCCGGCTTATCGTCGGCGTCGGGTCGCTTGCCGCTCACGCTGCCGGTCATCGGGTTGTACGTCGCCGTCCACACCTTACGGTCGGCCTCGATGGGGAAGGTGATCTCCGGCACAGAGGTGATCGTGACTTCGCCAGTCGGGAAGCCGCTGCGTTCGAGGATGATCGGCACCGCCCCCTTCAACCGTTCCTGCGGCGGGTTGTCGAGCTTGAGGCCGTCCTCACCACCGCGACCTTCAGCGCGTGCTGTGCGGCCGACCGCGAAGGGGGCACGCTCGATTTCCTTCTTCGGCTGTTCTGCCGGTGCAACTCGGCTGATGATGGTGCCGCTGCCGGCCTTCACGTCGAATAGCAGGTTCAAGTTCTGGCCGTCGGCCTTGATCGTGGCGAAGGCGTTGTCCCGCGTCAGCTTCGCCTCACCGACCAGCTTGTACGGTGTGGCCGGCGCCTGCTTCGCGTTCAACAACTTCACCACCTCTTCAGCCTGTTCGGCGGCCGTCGGCCACTGCTCGGCGGACGTGCCGTCGAGGGCATCGCGGCCGTAGGTCTTCGACGACGGACTGGAATCGCTGAACGCGGTCGGGTGGTTGAACAGGAAGGACGTCACGCCGTAGAGCACCGCCCACGGGAACATGAATAGCCCCAGGTACAGATGCCCGCGGCGAATCAGGTGCATCCCCCGCTTGCCCCCCGGTCGGGCAAGCGGTCGCGATTCTTCCGAAAGGCCCATTAATAGTCTCCCACGACCTCACTGCCACTCCGCGTGCCGAGCGACCGCCAGACGGGCAAGTTCAAACTGTTGCGGACGAACCGGACGCTGCCATCCATCAAGAGTACGTTCACGCCGCCGGTGTGGTAGCTGCGCGACGTGACGGCCGCGTAGGTGTCGCCGAGGTTCGACTCGGTCGCCAGCACCACGTCGATGTCGTACTTCGTCCCGGCCGCGTCGGTGTACGGGACGACGGTGTTCGGCGTCATCACGGTCGTGAACCCGGTCTCGTGGACCTTGCCATCCACCCATTCCACGTGCGTGAACGACGCCGGGTTGAACGTGCCGGTGCCGAGGGCGACGACATCCGCCGGGGTAGCGGGGACGGGGGGCGGAGACGCCCCATACGTGGTGGTATTCGTGGCCGCGCCAACGCGGTTCGTGAACGCCTTCACCTCGGCCATCGCCAGGGTGTTACTTAGGCCGTCGGTCACGTCGGCCGGGCGAGGGCCGCGGTTGGGCATGAACGCCCCATTGCCGGTCTGCATCCCGGCCGCCTTCGCCGTCAGCACTGGCCACGTGCCCAGATTCAGGGCGTAGTTGATCGGCCAGTGTTTGTTGCCGTAAGTCGGGTCGGTCCCGAACCCCCTGTCGTTGACCTCGCTCGGGCACAGGAACGTCGCGACCCGCTTGGAACTGATGCCGACCTGCGCGTTGTACGAGACGTTAAAGTCGATCCCCCGGAACAGGTTCTCTTGCTCAATCTGCGGCAGGATGCGGGCCATGCCCGACCACGCATTCGCAACCGTGACGGCCGAGCCGTTGTACGCGTAGTTGCCGTTGGGCGGCATTGCGTTGTTCACATCCAGGTAGCCGTGCAGCGCGAGGCCGATCTGCTTGAGGTTGTTCGCACACTTGATTCGCGAGGCGGTCTCGCGGACCTTCTGCACGGCCGGCAGCAACAAGCCGATGAGGACCGCGATGATCGCGATCACGACGAGTAACTCGATGAGCGTAAAAGCACGGCGGGGGGTGGTGCGCATGGGCATCCTCGGGGGCTGTGGGAAGCACAGAAACCTTCGGAGCTGCGTTGCGGCGGATGGTGAGCGGTCAGGAAACCGCGATCCCGAGCGGAGCGGAGCAAGCTCGTCTTGTTGCGACAAAATCTCAACAAGATAGCTTCACTCTAGACTTCCGGATCATAGAGTCAATATCACGACTCCAAGAATCCGCTCTCACGATGTACGGATTCTCGGTGAGATCGACCGAAGTTGTTGTTTTGTCGATATTTCGTCTCAACAGGAGGCGGCCATGAGTGAGCCGGATAAGCTCGAAAAATCGTCCCCGCCCACGACTGGGCACGACCCAGCCCCGGTTGTTCAGGCGAAGGAACTGTTCGGCGAGTGCCGCGAGATCGTCATCGAGCACGAGGGCGAGCGGTACAAGCTGCGCATCACCCGCCGCGGCAAACTGATCCTGCAAAAGTAACCGCCGCCGGCCCGAATTTCCCGTGACTTGCCGCCCGGCCGGGGGATAATGCGGAACAGTTCCTCCCCCTGGTCGAGAACCCCTCCATGCGAACCCTTCTCACGCTCCTGCTGTTCGCCCTTCCCGCCGCGGCCCAGAACCCGGCCGATCCGCCGGTCGAGCAACTGCCGACCGACCCGAAGCTGGCGAAGATCGTGTTCGTCGCCGGTTCGACCTACTACAAGCCGGGCGAGCACGAGTACGTCGGGGCGTGTGCCGTGCTGATGGACCTGCTAAAGCAGACACCGGGCGTGGCCCCGGTGCTGGCGATCGACTGGCCGAAGAAGCCGGAGACGTTCGCCGGGGCGAAGGCGATCGTCTTCCTGATCGACGGCGGCGACAAGCACCCGTTCTTGAAGGACGACCGCTTCGCACAGATGCAGAAACTGCTCGACTCTGGCGTGGGTATGGTGCAACTGCATCAGGTGGCCGACTACCCGACCGACTTCGGCGACCGCGTGCGGGCCTTCGCCGGGGCTGCGTGGGAGAAGGGATACTCGCAGCGGGCACACTGGGTTCACGAGTTCAAGGACTTCCCGAAGCACGACATCTTCAACGGCGTGACGCCATTTTCGATCGACGACGGCTGGCTGTGGACCCTGCGGTTCGCCAAAGACCCGAAGGGCGTCACACCGCTGTTGCGGACGTGGAACCCGAAGGCGAAGGCCGCGAAGAAGTCGGACCTGGAAGACGTGGTGGCCTGGACGTTCGAGCGGCCGAACGGTGGCCGGACGTTCACATTCACAGGCGGTCACCTGCACGCGAGCCTGGCCGAGGCGGGCTACCGCCGCTTCCTGGTGAACGGCCTCCTGTGGGCCGCGAAGCAGGACATCCCCGCGACCGGGGCGAAGGTGGACCTCGACACGGCGACGCTGCCGAAGTATTTGAAGCCGGCACCGGCGAAGAAGTAGCGATGCCACTTACGCGCATTCAACGGGCGGCGGCGAATCGCATCATCGAGATGCTGGAGAGTGCCCGGTTACGCCCACACATGTATTTCGGGCAAAACTGTCCTGAACTTGCAATCTCTTGGATTTATGGTGTGCGGGTCGGGTTTGAGGCCGGCCGGCGGACGTCGCCCGACTTGTACTCGCTGCGGGTGATCCGAAAGTACCGCGTCCAAACTGGGGCACGAGGACTTGGCGGCTTCATGGATCAACTGCGTGCCCGCGGGACGGCAGACGAAGACATCGTCGATCGCCTCCTTGCAATTCAGATCGAAACCTGGCAAGAATGGATACAGGCCGAGACTCCTTCGCCCGGTGATCGCAAATGAATCAACCACTTTCCCGTCGATCCGCTCTCCGTGTCGGTGGGGCGTCGCTGTTCGGGCTGACATTCCCGCAGTTGCTCGCGGCCACCGAAAAGGCCCGCAAGGCCCGCGTGAAGTCGATCATCTTCCTCCATCAGTGGGGCGGGCCGGGTCAGCACGAGACTTTCGACCCGAAGCCGGACGCCCCCGACAACGTCCGCGGTTGGTTCGGGGCACGGCAGACGAAAATCCCCGGTGTGATCTTCGGCGAGAAACTCCCGAAGCTCGCGGCCATCGCCGACAAGCTCACGATCGTGCGCAACATGCAGCACAGCATGCCGATGAAGAACCACAACTCGGCCGGCTACTACAGCCTCACTGGCATCCCGCCGGCCACCGACGATCAGCGGTTGCGCGACTCGCTCGAACTGTTCCCCGGCTACGGTAGCATCGTCAACAAGTTCCTGCCGTCCGAGAAGGGCGTGGCCGGGTTCGTCTCGTTCCCGCACATCATCGCCGATGGCAGCGTGACGCCGGGCCAACACGCCAGCTTCCTCGGCAAGACGCACGCGCCGCTGCTCGTGACCGAAGACCCGAATACCGAGAAGTTCCGCCTGCCGGAACTGACCCTGCCCGACGGCCTGACGCCGGAGCGGCTCGAAGACCGGCGGACGGTGCTCGACCTGATCGACTCGCAGTCGGATTTGCTCGAAAAATCGCTGCTCGCGAGGGGGCTGGACGAGTCGTACCAGAAGGCCGTGGCGATACTCACGTCGCCGGCGTTCAAGACCGCGTTCGACCTCACTCGCGAGCCGAAAGCCGTCCGCGATAGGTACGGGCGCACGACCTACGGCCAGTCGTGCCTGCTCGCCCGTCGGCTCGTGGAAGCCGGGGCGAAGTTCGTGAACGTGTACTTCGCGAAGTCCATCGGTGGGGCCAACGGCGGGTGGGACTATCACGGCTTCCGCGGCGAAGACGTGCCAGGGCGATTGAACTTCCTGCTGCCGATCACTGACCTGACGCTGCCAACGCTCATCGCCGACCTGGAAGAACGCGGCCTGCTCGACAGCACGCTCGTGGTGTGGGTCGGCGAGTTCGGGCGGACGCCGAAGATCAGCAGCAACGGCGGCCGCGACCACTGGCCGGCGTGCTACAACGCGGTGCTGGTTGGCGGCGGTGCCCGCAAGGGGTACGTCCACGGGGCGAGCGACAAGCTGGCCGCCCAGCCGACGGTCGGTCGGGTGACGCCGGAAGACCTGGCGGCGACGATGTTCGACGCGCTCGGCCTCGACCCCGACACGGAAATCCGCGACACGCAGAACCGGCCCCTACCGATCAGCCGCGGCAAGCCGGTGAAGGAACTATTCGCGTAAGGTTCTTTCGTAGGTCGGCCTTGCCGAGGCCGACCACCTCACCGAATCGGTCAGAATTCTCCCTGCTCCGAAAGCCGTCCGTGGGAGGCAGGTGGTCGGCCACGGCAAGGCCGACTTAGTTCAAGGCCGTTCGTGAGGCGGGGGCGGTGGAAAGCCGCGACGCGGCGGAGGCGGGAAGCCTCGCGGCGGAGGCGGTGGGAACGGCCGACCCTCGGGGTCGAAGAAACGCGGTTCCGGTGGGGGTTCCTCAGCCGGCGGCTTCACTTCCTCAATCGCTGGCGGAACGACAGGGGCCACGGTCGCGAGCGGCGGAACAACCTTCTCCTTCGGCTTACTCGACTCGCCCACCGAACGAACAATCTGCCCGATCACGACGGCCCCGACGATCGCACCGACAACACACGCGACTACCCCCAGAACGACCGACCCGTTCACGACCGCCGGCGGCTTCTTCCGCCGCTTCCGCGTCGTGTGCGTGCGGTCCACGATGACCGGTTCGTCCTCCACGATCTCGAAGCCGAATTCGCCCGAATCCGCGGCCGGGGCCACAATCGCAATCGCCTCGACCGTGACCCGCACGGCCGCATCCGCGGCGATGACGCCCGACAGCGGCGACTCGTTCGCTACATCCCGCTCGATCTGCCGCAGTTCCTTGATGGCCTCATCGGCCGTCGCCGCGCGGGCGGCCGGGTCGCGGTTCAGCAGGCGATGAATGAGCGCCGCCAATCGCGGCGGCAGGGCGGCGTTGTACGATTCGACCGGGGTGGCATCTTCCGACACGAGGGCCGTCAGTGTGTCCATCGCAGTCGGCCGGACGAACGGCGGCATGCCGGCGCACATGCGGTACAGCACGGCCCCCAAACTGAACAGATCGCTACGCGGATCGACGGCGTGGCCGCGAGCCTGTTCGGGACTCATGAACGCGGGCGTGCCCATCACCACACCTTCGTCGGTGACAGCCGTGTGCGCCGCCGACGCGACCGGCTTGGCGATGCCGAAGTCGAGAATCTTCACCCGCCCGTGCGGCGACTCCAGCCACACGTTGGCCGGCTTCACGTCGCGGTGGATTAGCCCTTGCTTGTGCGCGGCCGCCAGTCCGGCCAGAATCTCGCGGGCGATCCGCAGCGTCTGCGGGACGCTCGGCATCCCTTTCCGTTGCAGGTACGCTTCGAGTGACTGCCCCTTCAGCAACGGCATGACGAGGTACGCCGACCCGTGGTGGTCGCCGACGTGGTAGATGGTGACGACATTATCGTGCGCGATCGACGCGGCCGCGCGGGCCTCCCGCAGGAACCGCTCGCGGGCCTCGCGGTCGGCCGAGTAGCGGGGCAAGAGCACCTTGATGGCCACGTTCCGCCGCAGTTGCGTGTCCCACCCCTGGTAAACGACGCCCATGCCACCTTCGCCGAGCTTCTTCTGGGCTTCGTATTCGCCGATCCGCTTCGGGGCCGTCAACAACTCCGCCGGGCGCGGTGTCACACTCAGCGGCGTGCCGGGCCGCTGGACGAGCGTCTCCTCGGTCGGCGGCGTGGCCGGGTCTGGCTGGGTACTCGCGGCGGGTATTCGTGCGGACATGGGTTCCGACCCTGGGCGGGGCTGTGCGATTCCGCTCTAAACGCGAATCGCGCAGCAGAAAGACAGCGCGAAAGTGTAGAACACGCAATCGTCGGAGGAACGTGAGGCCGAATTTACGTCGGGTGTGCGAATCTGTTGCCGCAGTTGAAATGAAAGGCGATTTCACCGCAGAGGGCACGAGAGAAAAACCAAAAAGAGTTCAAAAGCCTTTTGAAACTCTTCTCTGCCTTTCCTCATGTGCCCTCACGTGCCCTCACGTGCCCTCTGCGGTGAAAACGGTTTTGCTCAGAGCTTCCCCGTGCGCTTCATACGGTCCTGGAAGTACGCCATCGTTCGCTTCAGCCCGTCGTCGCGGCCGACGACCGGTTCCCAGCCCAGGATGGTCTTCGCCCGCGTGATGTCCGGCTTCCGCTGCTTCGGGTCGTCTTGCGGCAGCGGCTTGTACACGATCTCGCTCTTGGACCCGGCCAGTGCGCGAATCTCTTCCGCGAACTCCTTGATCGTCACCTCGTTCGGGTTCCCCAGGTTCACCGGCTCCGGGTAGTCCTTGAACAGCAACCGATAGATGCCTTCGACCAGGTCCGACACGTGGCAGAAGCTCCGCGTCTGCGAGCCGTCGCCGTACAGCGTCATCGGCTCGCCACGGAGGGCCTGGTACATGAAGTTCGGCACGACGCGGCCGTCGTTGAGCTGCATGCGCTAGCCGTAGGTGTTGAAGATGCGGATGATGTGCGTGTCGACCTTGTGTTCGCGGTGGTACGCCATGGTCATGGCTTCACCGAACCGCTTGGCCTCGTCGTACACGCTCCGCGGGCCGATGGTGTTGACGTTGCCCCAGTAGCTTTCGGTCTGCGGGTGGATGTGCGGGTCGCCGTAGATTTCGCTAGTGCTGGCGAACAGGTAGCGGGCCTTGTGCCGCTTGGCGAGGCCGAGCGAGTTGTGCGACCCAAGTGCCCCGACCTTCATGGTCTGGATGGGGTAGTCGAGGTAATCGACCGGGCTGGCCGGGCTGGCGAAGTGCAGGATGTTGTCGAGTAGGTCGGGGATTTCGATGGGGTTCGAAATATCGTGCACGATGACGCGGAACTTCGGGTTGCCGAGCAAGTGGGCAATGTTATCGCGGTTGCCGGTGAGGAAGTTATCGAGGGCGATGACCTCGTGCCCTTCCTTCAGGAACCGGTCGCACAAGTGCGACCCGACGAACCCGGCCCCGCCGGTAATGAGCGTCCGCATGTCGATCCTCGATTCGGAGACAGTCCGCGTGAGGGGTGAGTGTAGAACGCTACGCGAGGGGCGGCATCCCCAGGCGATCAGATCGGACGTTACCTCGGAACAGGTATTGGTTCTTAACACGGACGACATGTCTTGCCCCGTAGAGATCGGCTCGGCATGGCAAGACATGTCAGAATGGCTAAAAAGGCTTCTGTGAATCGGGGCCCTCCCCCCCTTGCACATAGAGGCCGTAAGCCAATGCCATCTGCTCACCTTTATATTTTCAGTGACGCCTGCCCGACCGACTGGCTAATCGATGGCCATGACAAGGAATGGCATACCATTGCCAACTTGGTCTTTCAGTCTGACCCAGGACTACAACCGCTAGTAGTAACCGTTCACGGCCTACCGGGTTCACCTTGACCAGCGTGGCATCCGTCGGGCATCGTCGGGTATGACCCGGCCGGCCTCCATTCCGATCGACCTGTGGGATGCCATCCCCGCGACCCTGCGTTCCGCCATTGGGGTCA